>NZ_JJOV01000031.1:0-178922 GCF_000979385.1 Methanosarcina sp. 2.H.A.1B.4 | reverse complement strand
GACAAACATTATTTGCTCTAGGGCGGTATAGCATAGGTGCAATCCCTTAGATGCCTGCCAATTCATTGTCGGGAGCCGTCACATTCCCAAAAAGCTCTTTATATATTTTTTCAGAACTTTTTAATCTGGGTAATTTTTCCTTGTATATGGAAATGCTTTATAATCCGTTATTTTTCTATAATAGTAATTTGTTATCTATCTACAATACTAATTTGTTATCTATCTACAGGGTTCTTAACATCCTCAAATGCCTGACTGCAGAAATCTGGGCAGGTATTTATATATCTAGAGTTAGGTCAGATGCCTGTAATCCATAATACTCAATAGTTACCCATGCGTCTTCGGTTAAGTGATGAATCGTGATAAATTGCCTCCACTTCCACAACATTTGTCAAATATTTGATTCAATTGGAGGCCGGAACAAGGTATCGATTTCATGTAATTATGCCAAAACTTAAGGTTGGCTTCCAGTACAAAATCGATAGCTTTAGGGCAAGAAAATTCCTTAACCGATGACCAATGAATAGTTACCTAACCTGAAACCGTCTACATTATAATACTGGGATTGCCTCATCTGGTAGATATTTACTTTCAGGTTGTATCTGCCAGTGCCCTAGCATGGCTTCTCAGGGGGTAATAATTCGCAAGACTGTAAATTCGTTATATCAGAAAGTAAAATCCATAACCTTTGAATTCCTTAATACTTATGGTTATGAAAACTTTAAGTCCTTTGTAGAAGCTCTATGGAAATCTATTAATTATTTTAGAGAATTTCATGTTCTACTTTCCGGAAACTTCAGAATTTGCTTGGGATTTTCCAATATCACAGAAGAACTATAGAATCTGGAATGTTTTCATCCCAGGCAAAAAGGTGCGTGAAAAATGATAGAAAGTGTACTCTGGCTCGCAGTTGGGTTAATGATTGCGTCATCCGTTATCCCCAGAACCTCAAGAGTTCATAAACTGGTAGGGGGTATAGGGTGGGGTGTTTTTTCCATCCATTGGGGTTACCAGCCTCTCCACTACATTGAGACCCTGGACTATGCCAATGTGGGCCTTACATTTGTATTTGCCCTGTTCTGCTTACTTATGGCATATATCATGTTTAGGGAGTACAGGGAAGGCCCTCTCCTTATAAAAAAGAATAGAGAAGTGATGCACTCGGAAGTTTCAACTCAGATTGCGGGAGATTCCCTTGACATAACTTCAATGATTACAAGTGCAAGTGCCCTTGGTGCTCTTGTTTATTTCCCGTTTGCAAATTTCTCTTCCCTGAACACCTGGATAATTGGCAACGTTACCTCACAGGTTATCTGGGTTCTTCAGTACTTCGATATCCCGGCATACATGAAAGCATGGAATATGATAACCCTTAATGGGTATACGGTTGAGATTATCCTGGCCTGTACTGCAATTGAAAGCATTGCTCTTTTTATGGGGCTAATAGGTGCGGTTAAAGCTCCCCTGAATCGTCTGGTCATGGCTTTCATCGTATCCGTACCTGTGATCTATGTGCTCAACCTTATCAGGGATATTTTTGTGGTTGTAGCTTATGGAGAACAGTGGTTTGGTGCTGATAGTTTCATAATTGCCCACAACTACATTGCAAAGGCAGGGTCAGGGATCGCTCTCTTTGCAATTTCATATGCAGTACTCAAGATTCTGCCTGAGTTGCTGGGAATGATCGACGGCCTTTGGGTCATACTTTCCGAAGAATTGAAATATCTTCTGCATAGATTTGCTGGGGAATGAGATCAATGATCGCAAAAGGATCTGAACCCTGGCTTTTTACAGCTGCGTCTGTAACTGCCCTGTTTGCAATTCTCTCAAGGGCAACGAATAGTTTACCCTTTCTTAATCATGCAGCTTATATGGGGATGGCATTAACTTTCTTTATGGTTATCTTTTTCAGGGATCCCGAAAGAAAGGTAGAAGTCTCTGACGCTTATATGATCTCCCCTGCCGATGGTACGATTATCGATATCAGGGACAGGAAAATCTGCATTTTTATGTTCCTTCAGAATGTACATGTAAACAGAGCTCCGATTTCCGGACGAATCAGGGAAATTACCTACAAGAAAGGTGGTTATCTCCCTGCTTTTTGTAAGGATTCGGAAAGGAATGAAAGAAACGAGTTCCTTATCCATAGCAAGTACGGGGATGTACAGGTCACACAGATTGCAGGCACCATCGCCCGCAGAATTGTCACATATTCAAATGTGAATGACACTGTCGAACAGGGTCAGCGTATCGGAATGATCCGTTTTGGGTCCAGAGTCGACGTAACAATTCCTCATGATTTCGACATTACAGTTTGTAAAGGGGAGCGGGTACTTGCAGGCAAGACCGTTATAGCAACAATAAAAAATGACAGGGACTTTTGAATATGAACGTATTTCAAATGTTAAGACTCCCGGACCTGGTCTCTCTTTTGAACCTGATCTGCGGGATTGGCTCCATTGCAGTAGCTGCCCAGAGTAACTCTTTTGGCTTTGCTTTGATCTTACTCCTGATTGCGGCAGTTGCAGATGGGGCGGACGGATACATTGCTCGCAGATTCAAAGGGGGAGAACTCGGGGAGCAACTTGACTCCCTGGCAGATACAGTCTCTTTTGGGGTTGCCCCTGCTCTTCTCATATTCCTGGAATTCGGGGAAAACGAACCTCTTGTCGCGATATTTGCAGTTTTTTATGCTGTATGTGGTGTGCTCAGGCTCGCTCGTTTTAATTCTACGATATCTACCCCGAAGACAGGATTTGAAGGGCTTCCTATCACCGCAGGCTGCATTATGCTGGTTACGTACCTTTTGCTTGGCGAAAGTATCGTGAGGATAGATTTCCTGCTGGCTCTGACTCTTGCTCTTTCTATCCTTATGGTGAGTTCCGTAAATTATCCGAAGATAAGGAATATCAAGGTCCTGGCTTTCGTAGCTGCGGTTTTCGGGATAACTGGTTTTCTGTACTTTATTGATCTCCAGTATATGCGGTTTTTTTCTTTCCTGCCCTTTATTCTGATGTTGACCTACCTGTTTTCTCCTTTCTTGAAGATCCCTCTGATTAGCGCTGTTAGCAGTAAAGATTACGGGAACAAAAAGGGACTGAAAGCCGGAGGGCGGAAAGAAAAGCATTAAAGCCAGTTCAAAGGTTACTATACAAAGATTACTATAGTTTCTCACTGGCACATTGAATTAACAAGGAGAAGTTTATTTGACCGGAAACAAAATAACCGATAGGGATAACGCATTCTTCGAAGCAGGAATAAAACTGGGAGCTCTCTACCATCAATTTACGGGGTCTCCAGTAAACCTTAAAACAGTTTCGAGCCTTGAGCAGGCTATCCAGGAAAGCATTTCAGTTCAGCCTTTTGTGGAAAGCATTTCCGTGAAAATCGACCGGGATCTCTTAAAAAGTAAGTTAAACAGTGAGTTCGGATACACCGAACTTCAGGGACCCATGCTTGAAGTTAAAATCACTGTAAAATACGGCTCTTCACGGGTGAAAGTTGCGATGGAATTCGATTCTGAACTGAATTATCCATTGATGAAAATTGAGGATATCGAATAAAATTAAGGGCCAAATAAACTTAAAAAATTGAAGAAAATTAAGAATTTAAATGCCTAAAAAATTAAATATTTAATTTAAGGGAATCAGGGGTTTTTAAACCTCTTTTTTTGAAATTTCAAAAGCCCTGACTACCTTTTCATTCTGTTCAGGGGTGCCGACCGTTACCCTGATAAAAGAATCTCCAGCTTCCCTGAAAGAATCACATGAGCGCACGATTATTCCTTTCATCATAAGGCTTTCCGTGATCTTTTTTGCTTTCAAAGGAGCAACATCTACAAGTACGAAGTTTGCCTGTGAAGGATAAACCGTAAATGGGATCTTTTTTATCAGGTATTCTCTGCCTTCCCTTGCAAGATTTATGCTTTTATTCAGGTGGTCTGTATCCGAAAGTGCGGCTACTCCTGCCCTTAAAGCCGGGAGGCTTACCGAAAATGGGGTGGCTGCCCTTGAATACTCCTTTACAAGCCATTCAGGCATTATCCCATAGCCCAGACGCAGCCCTGCAAGCCCGAATACCTTGGAAAAGGTTCTTCCAATTGCAAGGTTGTCATATTCCCTTACAAGCCCTGCAAGGTTCCCGTCCGCAAATTCAACATACGCTTCGTCCACAAACACAAGGGCATGGGTATTTTCAACGATTTTCCTCAGGTCAGCTTCGGGAAGGAGGTTGCCTGAAGGATTGTTTGGGGAGCAGAGGAAAATAATCTTTGTCCGGGAAGATACGGCTTCAAGGACCTTTTCAGGGTCCAGGGAAAAGTCGGGGTTCCGCCTGACAAATATTGGTTTTCCACCGCAGGCTCTGGCAGGCAATTCGTAATATGCAAAGGTCGGGGTAGGGATAATAACCTCGTCTCCCTTTTCAATGATTATCCTGCAAAGCCCATCTAGAAGCCCATCCATTCCGGGTCCGGAGGCGACAATGTTTGATACAGGAAAACCTGTGTATTTAGAGAGGGCTTCTCTCAGTTCCCGTGCATCTGCTGAAGGGTAGATATTTGCTCCTGGGGCTGCCTCTACAAGAGCCTGGACAGCTCTCGGGGAGGGACCCAGGGGGTTTTCGTTTGAGCCCAGTTTGATAATCGATCTGGGATTAAGCCCGTAAGCCGAAGCTATCTCTTCTATGGACTTTCCGGGAACGTACTCTGCAATATCAAAAATTTCTTTTTTTATCAGTTCAGGCCTGCTCAAGAACATCAACTACCGTATCGATCTGCTCTTTCGTAATCACAAGTGGAGGGACAAGGCGGAGTACTGAGTCCGAGGTGCAGTTTACAAGCACGCCGTGTTCCCTTGCAAAGTCTACAAATTTACCGCAGGGGTACTTGATTTCAACTCCTATCATAAGCCCTTTCCCGCGGACTTCCACAACATCGTCCCTTGCCATGCCTGAGAGCTTTTCCATGAAATAAGCTCCCATTTCCTTTGAGCGCTCCAGAAGCTTTTCTTCCTTTATTGCCTGGATAGAAGCAAGAGCTGCCGCACAGACAAGAGGGCCGCCTCCGAAGGTAGAAGCATGCTGTCCGCGCCCGAAACTTAGCCCGCTACGAGCTGCAATGGCACCCATGGGGAGCCCTCCTCCTAAGGCTTTTGCCATGCTCATAATGTCAGGTTCGACTCCGAACTGCTCTTTGCAGAACCAGGTCCCTGTCCTTCCAAAGCCGGTTTGCACTTCATCAAAGATAAGGAGGGTGCCGGTTTCATCACAGATCTCCCTTACTTCTTTTAAGTATCCGGGGTCCGGTATGTTTACCCCGCCTTCACCCTGAATGGGCTCAAGGATCACTGCTGCAGTATTTTCATTAATTGCCTGCCTGATTGCGTTGGCATCGGAATAGGGAACAAATGTAGTCTCTGAACTTACAGGCGGCATGAAGGGGTCCCTGTACATGCTTTTGTGGGTCACGCTGAGGGCTCCTATAGTCCTGCCGTGGAAGGAGTGTTCGGCTGCTACAAAGGCGCCTTTTCCCGAAGCCACGCGAGCCAGTTTCATTGCAGCTTCTACGGATTCAGCTCCAGAGTTACAGAAAAAGACGCGCTCCATGCCTGTAATCGAGGCAAGGGTTTCCGCAAATTCTGCCTGGATTTCAGTATAATAGAGATTGGAAACATGAATCAGTTTTTCGGCCTGTGCCTGGATTGCTTTAACAACTGTCGGGTGGCAGTGCCCTACATTGTTTACCGCGATGCCTGCCACGCAGTCGATATACTCTTTTCCGTAAATATCCTGGACAACCGCTCCCTTACCCTTTGAAAGCACAAGGGGCTGGTGTCCATAAGTCTGCATTACATACTTTGAGTCTTTTTCTATAACGGAATTATACCTTGCCTGCAGGTCGCCGGATTCAATAATGTTTTCTGTCAAGTGAATTCCTTTCCTTGAATTTGTGATCATAAGCTTATTTTAAAGTTTAGCCTTGAAAATTTATCTGAGGATTTAATTAGTGTTTCAGTGGTATTTATTATCTTAATGGACTGCTGATTTCTAAAGGACTTTATCTCTGGATTTTATAATTTCCTGATTAACTAATTTCTCAGTTTAAATTTTTCCCCTACCTTCACCAAAAACCAGATAATTCCCTGATTCCCTAAGATTCCCTGATTCCCTAAGATTCCCTGATCCCCTAAGAATCCCTGATTCCCTAAGAATCCCCGATTCCCTAAGAATCCCTGATTCCCTAAGATTCCCTGATCCCCTAAGAATATTACTGACTATTTGCTGCTCTCTCTGAAAAAAGAAAATTTTCTGCATTATTTTTTCCATTTTCTATGGAATTTTCCTGCATAATAACAAAATCAGGATTCACAGAAATATTCAATGTTTCAGGAGCAGCCTCCCTGAAAAAATTCTGAGTAGAAGAATTCTGGATTCAGGAGATCCGGATGTAAGCCGGAATTATGATCAGCTCTGGTGCTCTCCGGCTTCATGCCTTCTTCTTAATCTTCTCACTCCTCCAGTGCGCCGGGTCCTTCCTAACGCCGTGGTCCTGGCAGAATTTTCTCCCCTGCCTGGTACAAAGCCGTTTTTAGCTTTTGCACTGGTTTTTATGAGTGAGTCTATCTCAATTATGTCCAGAGCTTTCAGAAGCCCATCTTGAGGTAAAGCTTCCTTTGTTTCTCTTGGAATCACTTTCCCTAAAGCGTTAACATCTGCAAGAACTGGCTTTTCTCCGGCTTCCCGTAAGAAAGATACTCCCGATGGTGCCTTTATCGTACCGTCTACCCTTGCATTTTCATGCAACAAGACGGACTCGGCTTTTATTCCCCCAAAGACTCTGGTATTACGGCCAATATGTACCTGTCCTTTTGAAGATAGATTCCCATAGATAGTGCTGCTTTCTCCTATGCTGATCTTACCCTCGGAATAAACGCTTCCCTTCAGGATCAGGTCTTTTCCGGTTTCGACAGATTGTGCCCTTAAATTTCCTATTAGATAACAGTTGCTTCCGATAACCGCGTCTCCACCAACTTCAATGGCTTCAGGAGCTATTTTTGTGCCTGTGGGTATGATAAGTATTTTTTCAGCGGGCTCCTTCCCATCAGACTCCAGGTCCTCTTCGGAGTCGTCAAAAAGCTCTTCAAGGGCTTTTTCTACTTCCTCTCCCTTTCCAAGGCGCATCATCTCCCTGATGTACAGAAACAAAAATATGATTACAGGGACCGGGTTCCTGACAACTATCCAGCCTTTGGCTTCAAACCCACCTTTGATTTTGACTTCCTTTCCTACGTCCAGGTCCCCTTCGACGGTCAGTTTTCCATCAATGGCAACGAATTCTCCTAGATAGGCGTTTCTGCCGACTTCTACCCTGCCCCCCATTTTTGACCACATGTCAATCCTGGCATCAGAGCACGCTATCACGTCTCCGGAAACTGCAACCCCTTCTCCCATAATGACCATATCTCCAGATATGCCGTACTGGATACTGGAGTGGTTGCCGATAATAACGTCTCCCTCAACTATAATCCTGTTTGTTTCTATTCTGGTATTATCGGGAACCAGAAGATGCTTTAGGATCTGCTCGGGCTCTGAGATACTTTCACTCTCCGGGGAAACTGTTTTCTGTTATCTGGTGTAGGTTTCAGAGTGTGGTTTTTAAAACCACGGTGCTGAAAACACAATTATTTATTTTGCGAGTAGTATTCATTCAAAAATAACTATCTATGATATATTCTTATCCATTTTTTCCGCTTATGCTGGCATTTTTGAGCAGTAAAGATAACTCCTTATATATTATATCTAGATCTATGAAAATTCGTATAAAATGTAAAAATACCTTTTTGCTTCCCCTTTTCCGACATGGATGGGTCATTCTTCTTTTTTCGAAGCAGTTCCTACCCGTACATCTACAGCTGCCCCGCTGTCAAGAGACAGGATCTCTGCAGGGGATAAGAGCAACTGCCCTGTTGCAAGCAACCTGTCTGCTTTATCTGTAATAAGTACTTCTTCTCCTGCACGGAGTTCAGGATCAATCTCAATTACATGCTTTGCAAAAGCGGTTTTGCCTGCCTCCACAAAAGGAACAGCATCTTCCGAAACAACTACCCTGAGCCTTTTCCCGGGAAGAAGCCTGTGGACTATGGAAGCTCCTTCAATACTGAGCGTGAAAAAGCCATCCTTTGCTCTGGCTGTTGCAATTCTATTACCTGAGTGCAAGACCTGGCGTACTCTTTTTGTCCTTGATAACTGGAACGTTGATCCGTCAGGGAAAAGCTCTTTTCCTGTACCTTTTCCGAACTGGTAATCCGCAATCATACGGACCCTCGAAAGTCTTTCTACATTGCAGTTCATGAGGGTAAATAATATATGCAGACCTTAAAGCCGTTCCGGTCATCCATACTTCCAAAAATAAACTTCCGGGAGATCATTAAATTTATATTTTCTATATGAAATAATTAATTATTTATATTTTGTATATTTTAACCAGTAACTGTCTGGAAGTACAAATTTCGTCCTGATGTAAATAATAAGTAATTCTTGAATGTAAATAATAGGTAATTAATTGCCTGATTTGAAAGAGGGCTATAAATATAACTCTCAGGGACCCTCAGGTGCTGAAATCCTGCAAACGGAATCTCTCCAGCACCAACCACATTTTAAAAACGAAAACCCGAGGATTTTGTTGATTCGAAAAAACGTTTCTTTAGATGAAGCTCACCTCCTAAAACTCCAGCCTCTGCTGGAAAAATATGGAGGAAATTTAAGCGCAGCTATACGTGAAGTCATTGACCTGTCCAGTCCTGGCCCTGAAAGCCATGGAACTCCATATGAGATCGCTGAAAACCTGAGTAAAAGGAAAAGTTTCCCTGAGATAAGGGAACAGCTTATTCAGAGCGGCGAATGTGTAATGATGAGCCAGAAGACTATGAAATGGCTTGTTAAAAGCAGTTCCGGCAAACTTATGGATGAGGATGTTGTCCACGAACTGCTTAATCCTTACCTCCTCACTACAGTTCCCGAGTTAAAGGAATTCCTTAACTGCGGCAGTAAAAGCATGGGCTGGAAAATAGAAGTCTCGTGTTCCTTCAAGGAAGAAGTCGAACCCGAATCCTTCACCATGGATTTCATCGGCGGAGATCGGGACTTCCGTGAGTTTCTTGTAGGGATAGTCTGCATCTTCCTTGCGCGCTGGATGAATTTTGACGTTGAGGCTGTACACCGGAAGTCCAATTCAATTACCATATACCTGAAAAGTTTTTTTCGGCATGACCTGCAGGAAAAAGCTCCTGGCTTGAGTAAACACTTCGGTTCCAAAGATCTCCTGTATAGGGAAATTGAACGAAAACCTGATTTCTGGGTAACGCTTGCGGATCTTTACAAAAAATTCAATTATCAGAGGGTAAACCTGGATAAGAACTTTTTTGAAGCCCTGGTAGCAGGAAATCTTCCGGATATAACAAAATATTTTGAGATTAAAGCCGACCGTCCCCTCCGTGAGATTCCTCTTTCGGAACTGCTCCCTCTCTTTAAATACCTTGTAGTTGCCTCCCAGCTAGTGGATGACGTGGAAATATGTGCTGAGAAAGGAAAAGAGAATATAAAAATCCGGCATAATTATTCTGAAGAGAGCGTGGTTTTAACACTGATTCAGCTGTTTTCCAATGTATTTAATTCCGGCTGGCACAACTTCAGTGTGAGTTACGTATCCGAACTCATTATGTTTGATTTCACTCTTCCTGATACTTCAAAACGAGATGTTGTGTAAGGTTCCCAAGTTATGGATTCTTAATATAAAATAACAACTTTTATATATATATGCACGGCTCTTGTAAACTTGCTTGTAGTCTTTAAGCTCATAGTGTACCGGCACTGTCAGGTTGTTTGTTGAAAAGCACTCTTTATAAAGCAGGGATGACCTTTGATTCGCAAAAACGTTTCTATGGAAGATGAATACCTCCAGAAACTACAGCCCTTTCTGGACAAAAACAACGGGAACCTGAGTGCTGCAATCAGGGATGCAATAGAGCTTGCAGATGCTGCCCTTCAGGGACACGGGTCAGTAGAAAACGCCCTGGAATATTTTACACAGGGTTCAACAAAGTATCCTGAAATTCGCAACAGTCTGATCGAGAGCGGAGAGTGTATATTGATTAGCCAGCTTTCATTCAGGTGGTTTATTGAAAATACTGATGGGATATTGATAGATGATGAACTTGTAAGTGAATTTTTCAATCCGTATCAGATAAAAAATGTTTCTGATCTTCTGGAGTATCTCAATACACGTAGCCGGAATATGGGATGGGAAATTGAAGTTTCCATCAACACCTGGGAGGAGGATAAAACCGAGGTAATAGTGCTTGAAAACGGAGATCCCAGTTTAAGAGCTTTTATTGCTGAGGCAATCTCTATCTTTCTGGGTCGTTATCTGAACCTGGATGTTTCTTTTGTCCATCGGAAATCCAATTCTATCAGAATTTTTCTCAAAGAATACAGGTCTGACATGGAGGTTCCTCCGGGGATCAGAAAGAACTTCGGAACTCTTGACTATACTCTTAAAGAAATTAGAAGCAAGCCGGAATTCTGGATCTCCCTGGTGGAAAGATACAAACTGCAGAGATATCAGCGGATAAATCTTAACAAGGACGTCTTTGAAATATTTCTTTCCGGGGAGATTCCTGATGTGATAAGCTTTTTTGAGGTATCTGCAGGCAAGCCTATTCAGGAAATTCCGCTTTACGAACTGTTTGCCATTTTCAAAAAATTAATTTATGTTACCAATCTTGCAAATGATGTTGAAAGGACAGTTGATAGAGGAAAAATAATTCTAAAAATTCGACATCAATTTTCCGAAGAAATTGCTATTGCGAAACTTGTAAAGCTATTTTCAAATATATTTCAGACAGCAGGTTATATAATTGATGTCAGGACCGTATCAAATCTTATTATTATCGAGTTCGCAGACACCTGTTAATGTCTATCCTTCCCGTAACTGCAAATATTGAAATTTCTCTTCCTTCTGATTTCTCTTACAAACTAAATAATTTGGCTCACTTGTTCGCGTAAACGGAACTTTTAGTCTGTTGTTATTTTTGCTATTTTTATTTCGTATGTAACTGTTTTCTTGTCTTTTTTCTTCTTGAACTCTTCCTCTGCATATATACATTTTCGGTTCTTTCTTCTAGCAAAAAAATTAATAAGTAGAAGCTACAATCTAATACTGATTCATAAAAATGGAAAAGTACGGGGGATGAGAAAAGTCCCAATTTCCTGTGCTTCCAAAAAGGGAAAAGAGGAAGTCCGCTTGATAGTCCGCAAAAACATCTCGATTGATCAATGCTATATAGACAAATTAAAGCCCTTTCTGGACAAAAACAATGGAAACTTAAGTGCAGCGATAAGGGATTCTATCGAAATCGCCTCTCAGGCTCTTGATACAAATAAGAATGAGAGGGGAGAAAAAGACTCAAGTAATGCTTCAAAGAATGCTGAATCACGTAATAAAATGGTTGAGGAAGAAGAATTTTTGCTTATCCATCATACCATGCTTGAGTGGTTTATTAAGAAAACCTCAGGCCTGCTTATTGAAGAATCGACTGTATATGAGTTAATAAACCCATGTACTATTAAAAAAGTTCCTGATTTTGTTAGTTACGTAAACGCACTAAATGATAAAATGGGCTGGAGAATTAAAGTTAACGCTGAATGCACTGGAAGCCCGGAACCGGAAACTGTAATCCTGACCCTTTCAAACGGCAACCCCTGTTTCAGGGGAGTAATTGCCCAGAGCCTTGCTCTCTATCTGGCAAAGCAGATGAAACTGGACGTACAGGGACTCTTCAACAGGTCCAATGTAACTAAAATCTATTTTAGGCGGGTCGAGTTCCTTAATTATGAAAAAGTCCCGAAAGGGTTTGAAGAACATTTCGGGTCAATGGAAGGTACTTTCCGGGAGGTTCAGAGACGGCCGGAGCTCTGGAAAAACCTTATCAAGATCTACAGGCAGCAGAACTACCAGCGGCTCAACATGAACAAAAAAGTTTTTGAAGCATTTGTCTCAGGAAATCTTCCTTCAGTTGACGACATGGCAAGAGAATTTGAATTGCTTGCAGGCAAACCGCCGGAGACTTTCACCCTTGCAGAGCACATAATGATTTTTAAAGAACTTTACCTTACTGACAGTATAGGAAGCGATATTGAGGTCTGTACTGAGAAAGGCAATGAATATGTTAAATTGATTCACGATTACTCTGATAGAAAAGTTTGTGAACGCTTCATACGGTACTACTCAAATATTTTCGCCTCTATTGGTTATCTGTTTACAGTCACTTCAAGCCCCCACATGATTGTTTTCGAATTCAGCAAAAACATGGACTTCAGCCACATCTCCGAATCCGGACTCGTGGATGCGGAGGCTGAGCCATCCTTTACACCATGAATTTTTTACCCAGATGGATAAATTCATATGCGGGAGTTTCCTATCACTTTTCATGAGTGACGTAATTCTACTCTGGGACAGCCCTCTTCTTTTTGAAAAACTGTTTATTGAATATGGGCTCGAGTGCAGTAGGGCACTTTCAACGTCCCTGGGTACTCCTTATCTGCCTGCATGTAAAATTCTTATTTTGCCTACCGGATTTGCAAATAAGCAGTATACGAAAACAGGTGTTGGGCTTGAACGCGGCAAACGTTCCCTTGAAAGATTTGTGGCAAAAGGCGGAACCCTGCTTGTCTTCAGCCCTCTTGTCCCCGAATACGAGTATGAATGGCTGCCTTTCTCCCTGAAGTACGTAATGGAAGAAAACTCCTGCACACCTCATCCCGTGGGCGAACATGAAGCTCAGAAACTTATCGAAAACATTATTCCTCCTGCAGGATGTGATGGCTATTTCTCAGAAACCGATGCTGAAGTTGTTCTTGAGGATGACAAAGACAGGCCTGTTATGGTTGTAAAAGAAATCGGAGAAGGCATGATTGTTGCAACCACAATCCACGAATTGCCTGCAGCCGGGTTCTTTGAGTGCAGGGCTTCATGTACGAAAAAAGTAAAACCTTGAAAAGTAAAACCTTGAAAAGTGAAGGTCTGAAAAGTGAAACTTAGACCAAAAGCTTCGCTCTGTATTATATAACCTTAAATAAAATGTGACCTGGTACTAAAATGTAATCTGAAACTAAGAAATGCAGGAAAATCAGCGTAAAAACTTGATAATAAACATAAAAAAAGCTTTAAAGGGAAAACAAATAGCTATAGATAATAGTTTTTTGTCAACCTTTATTTTATCTTCTTTACATTTTTATCCTTTTTATACTGCTCTCTAAGTTTCTTGATCTCCTCTGCTTCATTTTTCATCCTGATTACAAAGAGGCCGAAGCAGGGCTTTATGAATTGAAATAGAATGTCATTTCCTGAAAAACCAACAGGTATAGCTGTACCCAGAAGGAAAATACCTTTTATATCGTACCCTCCGGGTACCAGGTACATATCCTCCGAATGTTCCTTTACAACTTTTTCACACTCTTTGGGGGTTGCGTTTTTCAGGAGGATCTCATAGTCAAATTCGCTTAAACATACCATTTTTGTACCTTTTATGATTTTTTTCTTTTAAATTAAGCAAGAAAGATTCTGGTAGCTGTCACGGCCCTCAAATGATCGCTAATTAATCTCTAAATTAAAATTACGGGGGGATGATATATAGAGATAGTCCATTCTGAAAAGAGTAAAAGAGGGCTCTGTAGAAATCAGAGGGCTCTGTAGGCAGAGAGCTCTATAGGAATCCTTAATTTAATCCAAATTATTTCTGCAACCTTTTTGCGTGTGGGAAGATTGAACCGTTTTAAGACCGATCTCAACAAGTTTAATACATAAACTGGTGTAACATGTAATGGTTAATCAGACCTTAGGGGATTGAAACACGGAACTCTGATGAACATGTTGAATTAAAAAGTTGTCCCGATTTCAAGGATTTCCGCCCAAATATCAATTGCAAAGGTTAAAATTCAGGGTTAGCCATATCCCATTCTTATAGATAAAATACATCATAAGAGACATCAGATATAATACATCAGATAAAATACATGAGAGATGAAATGTTATGACCGGCGCAAAAGTACTCCTCATGATGGGATGTCCGGAGGTCCCAATTCAAACCAGCATTGCTCTGTATCTTTCCCATAAGCTGACTAAATTGGGATTCGATGTAACCGTTGCCGGGACAGGTGCAGCAACCCAGCTTTTGAAGGTCTCTGATTCCGACGGCTATTATGCAAAAAAGCTGGCGAGTCTCGATAATACCCTGGAGGATATTATGGAGAAAAGAACGGATTTCGACATCTGCTTCGCCTTTATGCATAACGATGCCGGAATGACCTATGCTGCGACTATGAGCGCCATTTCTCAGTCCAGGCTGTACTCCATAGTTTTTGGCAGGAACGCCGAGGCTCTGGCCGAAACCATCGAGTTCGATTGTGAAAAGATCGTCTCAAAGGATGTTCACAACCCCGTTCGTCTCAAGAACAAGCTGGACAAAGTGATGGAGGAGATAGTCAAATGAGCTGTATTGAGCAGATGAAGTACGAGATCCTCCTGGATAGGACAACTTACAAGGATGCCAGAGAGTACATTGTGAATAACTCGGACGAGATTTACTATGTATCCCCCGGCTACAAGATCTTCAAGGACTACCACATAATAGGAGTACCTCCCATTGCTTTGGGGGCTAAAGGCAACGCTCTGATCTTCACCTACACAAAGCCCTGCTATGGAACTTTTGTCCTGACCGTAGACAACGAGGACAGCATTAAGGAGATAGGTCGGCTCAGGGAGACGGAGACGGAAAAAGTAAAGGCTTCTCTGAAGAAGGGCAAGCCTCCTGAGAGCCCGAAGGCACCCTCTGGTGGTTACCTGGATATGTGGAAAAAAGATTTATAAGAAGTAACTGAATTACAAGTGGTTACCCTGATCAAGATCACAGAAAAGGATTACCACAGAAAAAGATTCTCACAGAAAAGGATTACCACAGAAAAGGGATTTCAATATAGGGGAAGAGAGTTTTACCTCATTTTCCTCTAAATTGACATCAAAATCGGGTTTTACACTTATTATTCTTGTTCTATTATCAGGTCTTTGACCCTGATCCCGCTTTCCACGATTTTTCCTACGATTTTTCCGCCGGTAATCTCTGCAGCTTTTGCGGCATCTTTTTCCGGAAGGATGATCAAAAAGCCCATTCCCATATTGAAGGTCCTGTACATCTCAAGATCTTCAACTCCGCCTTCTTTCTGCAGGAGTTTGAAAATCTCCTGGGGCTCCAGAGGGTCATAAAAGTCAAAGCCTAGCTTTGTTACCCTTCTAAGTTTCAAAAGCCCGCTGCCTGTTATATGGGCAAACCCGTGTACTTCACATTCTTTAAGGACATCAAGGACTTCGATATAGATCCTGGTAGGTTCCAGGAGGTCATCTCCTATGGTCTTTGAACTGTCATAGGGGCAGGGGTCATGGTAAGAGTATCCGGATTCCTCTATGATCTTTCTCACCAGAGTGTAACCGTTACTGTGGACTCCTGTACTCGGAATACCGACAATCACATCCCCTACCTGGACCTTTCCTCCTTCAATAACATCCTCTTTTTTGACATACCCAAGGCAGGTGCCTGCAAGGTCAAAACCTTTGATGATATCAGGCAGGGTTGCGGTTTCCCCGCCTACAATGGACATCCTGGATATTTCGGCTCCTTTCAGCAGCCCTTCTCCTATCTGTGCTGCAAAGCCCTCTTCATGCTTTTCCAGGGCCAGGTAGTCCACAAAGGCTACAGGTTCAGCCCCTATTGCAAGGAGGTCGTTAACGTTCATTGCGATGCAGTCTATTCCAACAGTGTTCCAGCGCTGCATCTCGTTTGCAATAAGAACTTTTGAGCCAACCCCGTCCGTTGTCATGGCAAGGGCATACTCCCCGAAGTCCAGGAGCCCTGCATAGTGACCTATCCCTGTAAGGGGGGCTCCAATTCCTTTTCGAACATAACTCAGTTTGTCGATCAGGGTTTTGACGGTTTTTTCTTCTTCTGTGATATCCACGCCCGAATCCGCGTATGTTAGGTGCTTTTCGCTCACTCTCTTACCCTTCCTGCCTGCTTCATAGCTGTTTTTCAATTCCATTTCCATTGTAGAGTTTGAATTCGTCATGCAGGGTTTTGACTGCGGCAAATGCCTCATCTTCCCTTACCACGAAAGAGATGTTGTACTGGGAAGATCCCTGGCTGATCATAATAATATTAATCATTGAATTTCCAAGTGCCCCGAATACCCTTTTTGCCACTCCGGGGGTCCCTGCCATACCGGCACCCACAACCGCGACCACACAGACATTTTTATCCGAAGTGATTTCCTTTACGATTTCACGGTTGAACTCGGCATGGAGGGCATTTAATGCAGTCTCTACATGTGACTCACTGACCACAAAAGAGAGATTTGACTCGGAAGACCCCTGGCTGATCATAACGATGTTTACTCCTGCCCTTGCAAGTGCGGTAAAGAGCCTTGCCACAGTCCCGACTGTCCCTGCCATTTCGGCACCTGAGATGTTAATAAGGGCTACGTTTTTGATCAGGCTTACTGCTTTTACCACGTGCTTGCACTGGAATTTCTCTGCCACCACGAGTGTACCCGGGAACTCCGGGTCAAAGGTGTTCTTGACACGTACTGGAATATGTTCGCGCATTGCAGGTTCAATGGTGCGAGGGTGCAGCACGTTTGCCCCAAAGTAAGAGAGCTCCATGGCTTCTGCATAGGAGATCTGCGGGATGGTCTTTGCTTCGGAGACGATTCTCGGGTCCGTTGTCATGATCCCGTTAACTTCTTTCCAGAGCCAGATCTCGTCGGCTTTCAGGGCTGCACCAAGGATGGAAGCCGAGAAATCAGATCCGCTTCTGCCAAGGGTGGTGATTATCCCTTCTTCATTTTCCCCTATAAAGCCTGTGACCACAAGGACATGGGACTCAAGCCTGCACCCCAGCCTCTTTGGTACAAGCTCGTATGTCTTTTCCAGAGGGCGGGCATTTCCGTAATCCGAGGTAGTTACAATCCCTGCTTCTCCTCCGGTGTATTCGATTGATGAGATTCCAAGGGAGCGGACAGCACCTGAAACGATCGGAGCTGCCAGACGCTCCCCATAGGAGGAGATATAGTCGATTGACCTGTTGGTAAGTTCGCCCAGATAGCAGATCCCGATCAGGGCTTTTTCGAGCTCTTCAATCCGGAGGTCAAGGGTCTGGAGGACTTCTTTTGCGACATTGGGGTCGTCAATGGCATCCCTTACGGCTTCGTGGTGTTTGTTTGTAAGCTCTGTTCTAAACTCTTTTACAAGTGAAACCTTACCTTTTGTTGAGGCAAGGCGAGCATTTTCCAGAAGCCTATCGGTTACTCCACTGAGTGCCGAGGTTACCACCACGATCTGGTTGCCCTCCTCATAGTATCTTTTAAGGAGCTGGGCAACGTGACGGATCTTTTTTCCGTCTCCAACGGAAGTTCCTCCAAATTTCATTATAATTTTCATGATCGGATCACGTTTTGGCATTAAGTCGGATATTCCGAAATCTTTCTTTTTTCTTATATGTGATTCTTAGCAATTTTGATGTTAATTAATTTTGACCATCCTGATCAGTATTCAGCTAATCTGACATTAGCATTAATTATAATCTGACATTAGCACTAATTATATACTTTGAGAAACTCTGAAATAAATCCTGTTACGCTTACAGGTCGCTTCTTCATATATAATCCTGCCTGTAAAGAACAGCATGCTCCGGCTCTCCTGCTGCTTAATATCTTTTGCGCTGAGAACCTGTCGTGTATAGGATATGGATACTATATTATAATGTTTGTGTAAATGGGTATAAGAATTGAAGCGTTAGGAACGGCAGAAAAAGCTTGCTGGCAGATGCCAGAAAAATACCTTAGCAGGTATTCGGTAGAAAGTGATATATTTTATCTGTAAGATGAAAGGGTAAAGCAGTTGGAAAAAGGTGACGCAATGAAATATGCCATACTTATAGGAGACGGAATGGCGGATTACCCGATAGAGAAACTGGGTGGCAGGACTATTCTACAGTCAGCTCGAACACCTGCGATGGATTCCATTGCCGCGCGCGGGAAAACCGGACTTGCACAGACCGTACCCGATGGTTTTCCTCCCGGAAGCGATGTTGCAAATATGTCAATTCTCGGGTACGATCCGGCAGTCTATTACTCAGGAAGGGCTCCTCTGGAAGCTGCGAGCATGGGAGTGGCTCTTGCAGCTGATGATGTGGCTTTCAGGTGCAATCTTATTACCATAGAAAATGGGGCTATAAAAGACTACAGTGCAGGGCATATAAGCAGTGATGAAGCAAAGATCCTGATCGACACACTTGATTCCGAACTCAGAACCGATAAAGTCAGGTTCTATCCGGGCATAAGTTACAGGCACCTTATTGTTGCCGGGAATAACCTGGGAGCAGAAACGGAATGTACGCCTCCGCATGATATCACAGGAGAAAGAAAGGATAGTTATCTTCCCAGAGGAAAAGACGGAGATTTTTTTTCAGGACTGATTGAGGTATCTACGGTTGTTCTGGAACTGCACCCTGTTAACCTGAAAAGAGCACAGGAAGGTAAAAATCCGGCAAATTCCATCTGGGTCTGGGGACAGGGACATGCTCCAAAATTCAAATCTTTTCAGGAACTTTACGGGAAAAAAGGAGCTATTATTTCAGCAGTGGATTTGCTCAAGGGCATTGGAATCTATGCAGGGCTGGATGTAATTGAAGTTCCTGGGGCAACCGGTTATCTGGATACCAATTATGAAGGAAAAGCCAGTGCAGCTATTGAAGCCCTGAAAAACAGGGATCTTGTCTTCGTTCACGTTGAAGCTCCAGACGAGGCAGGGCATGAAGGAAACATTGATAAAAAACTACAGGCAATTGAAGACTTTGATAGCCGGATAGTTGGTCCTATTCTCAAACATGCCGAAGCTTCAGATGAACCGTTTACGATTCTCGTACTGCCCGACCATCCGACTCCAGTTTCAATAAAGACCCATACAAGGGACCCTATCCCGTTTGCGGTTTACACAACTGATAAAGCTGATCCGGATGGGGTGGAAACCTTTGATGAGGAATCGGTCAAAAATGGTTCAATGGGTCTGGTAAAAGCCTCAGACCTGATAAAAATGCTTGTAAAAGGTTAAAAACCCTTTATTCAGGCGCTTTGTAATATTTGTTACTGGTTTTCAGACCTGAAGTCTTTCAATTTCTCTGGAAATTCCGCTTAACCCGGGGTTTTCGGAGATTTTTTCTTGATTTTTTTCTATTATTTTTTATTCAATCTTATTTAATTTCATTTAATTTCATTCAATCTTATTTAATTTCATTTAATTTCATTTAATTTTATTTTTCAGGTTCTTCTTTTTCCATACATTTTGGTGAAATTATCTAAGAAAACGTATATATCCTTTCTCAATATATTCAAAATAGCATTACATATCTGCATTATTTTTTTACTCAAGGGGGAATATAAGATGAAATGGCCTGCTAAAAGATCATTTTCAGGACCCGCCCGCTGGGATCCTTTTGAAGAGATCAGAAGGACACAGGAGCGTCTGAACCAGCTGTTTGAAGACTTCATGCCAATGGAAGAATGGGGGGGCGGAAAAGTATACACTCCAGCCATTGACATAAAGGAGGAAGAAGACAAACTCCTGGTCACCACAGACCTGCCAGGGATTAATAAAGAAGACGTTGAGGTTAATCTCAAAGAAGATATGCTTGAGATCAGCGCAAAATCCGGCAGGGAAAAGGAATCCGAAGAAGAAGGATACCTGCGCAGGGAAAGAGCATATACACAATTTTACCGTGCTGTCCGCCTGCCTGCCAATGTCAAAGAGGAAGGCTCTACTGCAAAAATGGAAAACGGTGTCCTGACAATTTCGCTTCCAAAAGCGAAAATTGAAGAGCCGAAAAAGAAGATCGAAATTGAGTGACCATTCCGAAAAAGGAAGGTAAACTCTAATATAAGACAAAATAAGAGACAAATTCAGAGGGACTGCGAAAAAACACGCAGCCTTTTACTTTTGTTTCTTTATGGTTGTTCCGCCTGTTATTTTTCTATTTTTTCCAGTTGATTTCTTCTGGTTTTACTTTTCTTATTTTTTGTCTTTTTTCAGGATTTTTTTTCATTGAGGTTCAGGCATAGTGCGGAAAGATGTATTTTATTTCCCTGGGTTTTTCTCCTTCTTCTCCCTCATCTTCATCCGGAAACTCCTTACTCTTCCTGGCTTCGGCTATTGCAACCTCCGGGTGTTTTTTTAAGAATTCTCTTGAATAAGCAGTGGTTTCCTTCGCTGACGATTGGAAGATTGCATCGATCTCTTCTCTGCTGAACTGCCCGTGGTAAAGAAGAAGTTGAGTTATCTTTTCCCGGGTTGCCTGAGGCTCGTTTTCATAGTCCAGGGAATAGTGCAGTTTACTTACAATAATTCTCAAGGCTCGAGGTTTGCCCTGATGACTTTCTTTAAAATCAAAAGGGCTTTTTTCTTTGATTTTCTGTATGATTTCATTCAGGTCGTACTGGCTCATACTTAACACCCCTTAAGAAATTGGTTTGCAAGCTAGATATAAATTATCAATTTGCCTTGAAAGTGGGTGATATTTAAGCAGGATAAGATTGAAAATCGATTAATACAAGCAAAAGAATCGAAAGATAAGGCAATCCGAAAATCAAAATAAACCGAAAATCAAAATAAACCGGAAAACAAAGTGAAAAGTGCGGCATCAGGAAATTGTTCTCATCATCTTTTGCTCAGCTGGGGTAACTCTCATCATCGCCGCAAAACTCTGTATATCGGTGGTCTTATTTATGGTTACTGCCTTTACTGCTGTAAATTATTCGTTTACAGGATTGTTTCCATAATTCGGTGAAATCAACCTGACTCAAAGAACTCAGATTTTATCATTCTAATCAGACCCGACATTACAAATCCTATTCAAAATTTTATTAAAAATCTTATTACTCCATATCTTATCATTTTAAAATCTTGAGGAAGCCTCTTGAAATTTGAAGCCATTGCTGTAGAAAATATTCCCCTTATACAGAAAGGGGACGACCTGCCCTCTCTTATCTGTGAGAGGATTGAACTTCAGGACAGAGACATTGTTATTATTGCCTCAACCATTGTTGCAAAAGCTGAAGGGGAAATCTTCAGGCTCGAAGATATCACCCCCGGAGAACCGGCTCTTGAGGTCGCAGCCCGGACAGGGAAAGATGCACGTTTCATTCAGGCGGTCCTTGCCAGGAGCAGGGAACTCTTTGTTGAGGCGCCTTTTATGCTTGTGACAACCCTTGCAGGGCATACCTGTGTAAATGCAGGAGTCGACGAGTCCAATATTGAACACGGATTTTTGCTCTACCCTCCTGAATATCCGGACGCCAGTGCCTCAAAACTCGGAGAAAAGCTTGAAAGGCTTAGCGGGAAAGAGATAAGTGTCATTATTACGGACACAAACGGAAGAGCTTTCAAGATCGGACAGACCGGAGTTGCTATAGGGATTCACAAAATAAAACCTATCAAACGCTGGATCGGAGAAAAGGACCTTTTCGGCAAAAACCTGGAGATTACAGAAGAAGCAGTTGCTGATGAGCTTGCAGGTGCTGCCAACCTTTTGATGGGAGAAGGGGCAGGTGGGATTCCTGTTGTAATCATTCGCGGGCTTGATTATTACTGCGAAGGGAATACGTCTATAAATGAGACATACCGCCCTGAAGATATGGATATTATCAAAAAAGGGCTTCGTTGCCTGCAGAAAATGAATTGAAAGAAAGATCTGAAATGATCTGAAATGATCTGAATGAAAATGTTTTCGGGACTGCGGTTTTATTCCCCGTTTACATTCTCATTTTTCAGCTCAAAGGGTATATATTCCACTTCCACCCCTGCGCTCCTGAAGAAAACCAGGGAATCGGTATCAGGATAAGGTGTTGAATATACTACTCTTTTGATGTTTGAGTTTATGATCATTTTTGCACACAGGATGCAGGGCTGGTGCGTACAGTAAATGGTTCCTCCGGCAATACTGACCCCATGGATTGCGGCCTGGATAATGGCGTTCTGCTCCGCATGCACTGCCCGGCACTTCTCATGCCGCGTGCCCGAGGGGATCTTTTCAAGGTCCCGGATACACCCCGTCTCAAGGCAGTGCTCCATGCCACTCGGAGCTCCGTTATATCCGGTTGAAAGAATGCGCTTATCCCGGACAATTACTGCTCCTACATTGTTCCGGAGGCAGGTTGCCCGTTTGCCTACCACGAAGGCGATTTCAAGGAAATATTCGTCAAGGGAAGGTCTTTCCGTCATTATTTTTAATGAACAGTAACTGGTATATATAGTTGTAACGTTAGAACTTGTACAACTTTTGACAATAAATTTTAAATGATGAATTAACGCTATATAGAGAAAGAATTGTTTCTCGAGGAATAATTAATATAATGCATAGTATATAGAACTGAAACGGATCAACTTATTTACACTATATGGAATGTGGAACATTTCTTCCCGGAACCATAGTTCGAAAAGGGCTGATAATTTCAAGTTACCAGGCACGTTCCGGACGATAATTCTGGATGGTTCTGGAATGTAAATCTGGACACTTCCGTGTTATGACTCTGAATGTTTTCCGGATTATAGATCCGGATAAAATAAGCTCGGATAATTTCGAAAAAATAGATGCATTCATCCGGAGTATTTAATTATGGCAACAGGTTTGACCGAATTTTTAGATAATTTCGTGAAAAAGCACGATAATCGCCAGTTGCTGGCAATCCCCCTTGCAGTACTTGCAGTTTCTTTAGTTGTACTGCTGGTTTCCTTTGCAAGCAGCGGGTCGCCGGTAACCCTGGGAATGGAGTTCCAGGGCGGTACCCAGATTTCGGTAGAGACAACCGATTCCCCCGCTATGCTTGAAGAAATGTACTCTTCTTATCCCCTCAAGGATGCCCGGCAGGCCGGAAGCAGGGTTATCATACAGTTCGGGGTTATGGATAATGAAGAACAGCGCCAGCTTGAAGAAGATGTAATGGGCCGCTATTCTAACGTGGAAATCAAACAGATAGGACCCGTTTACGGCCAGGAACTGCAGGTTCAGGCTCTTCAGGCAATTATTATATCCTTTATAGGAATGTCCATTGTGGTTTTCCTTATCTTCCGGAGTGTTATACCTTCTTTTGCAGTGGTGCTCTCTGCCTTTTCGGACATTATAATTGCCGCTGCTTTCATGCGGGTTGCAGGGATCGACCTTTCCCTCGGAACGGTTGCAGCTCTTCTGATGCTCATCGGTTATTCCGTAGACAGTGACATTTTGCTAACAAACAGGGTACTCAAGCGCAGGGGTACTGTGGAAGAAAAGGTTTCAAGGGCGATGCAGACAGGGATTACCATGACCACAACAACCCTTGCAGCCCTTGTGGTTATGTATGTGGTTTCAACTTACATTTACCTGATAATTCCATCATTCACACAGATTACCCTGCTTTCGCAAATCTCAATTGTATTGATAGTGGGGCTTGCTGCAGATATTATGAACACCTGGCTTCTCAACACCGGGGTCCTGCGGTGGTATGTGACGAAACCTGAATTCAGAGGGAGGTATAACAGATGAGCGATAAAAAAAGCCTCTTTAAAAATGTAAGAGTTATCATCTTCATACTTGCCATACTTGCCTCAATCGTGGTTATCCACCCAGGTTATAATTCTGAAGAAGGGGTTACCTCTAACCTGAACTACGGGCTTGACCTTGAAGGTGGTTCCTGGCTTCAGATTAAATTGCAGGGAGCTCTCGCCCAGGTAGATGCAGATCCGGGAATGATAGTCAGCCAAATGGTAGAACCTGTCATTGGTGCCCCTATCAAGATCACAGATAGCAATCTGGACGTCGGTGGAGTGAGTTCATCCGAAAGATCCATCACATTCACAACGTCCGTTCCGGTTAGTGCAACACAACTTGAGCTTCTGAATCTTGGCAGTGTAAGCGTTGATAGGCTGAATCAGGAAACGACCCAGGTAACGCTCACTACCAGTAAAGAAGCCCTCATCCAGGCTTACCTCTCACAAGCTTTTGATGCAGAAGTGCTTCCGATCAGTACCGAAGATGGTATTGTCTATGAAATCCGGACTGAAGCTTCAGAAGAAGAGCTCTCAGCCCTTATGGATAAAGTCGGAGGGACAATCCTCAAGAATAAAGACGGGACCTCAACATATACAGAAGGAGTCAGCACCGACACAAGGGACCTGACCAGAGATATCCTGAATGACAAACTTAACTCGCTTGGCTTGAAAGACATTCCTGTCAGGACTGTCGGAGAAGACTATATCCTCATTGATTTTGCAGGCATCGACCTTGCAACGGCAAAGGATATTGCTGAAAAGCCCGGTAAATTTGAAATCCGCATACAGACTACAGGAAATGAAACCCAGCATGTTCTTTACGGAGATTCCATTGTAAGTGTGGGGATTCCGACTTTCCACGATAACCAGTGGCACACTCCATTTACCCTGAATGAAGAAGGAGCCAGGACTCTCCAGAAAGTTGCAATCGAGACCGGGGCTGCTGACAATCCGGAGGCTCACTACCTGAACATGTATCTGGATGAAAACAAGATATACGGAGCTCCCCTCAGTTACTCTGCAGCATCCCGGCTGAAAGAAACTCCCATATATTCCTGGGAGGCTTCCACAGGCACTGATGAGGTAGCCAAGACTGAAGCCGAAACGCTCCAGATTCACCTCAGGGCGGGGGCTCTTCCTGTAAACGTGGTGCTTGTAGGTTCAGGGCACGTTGATGCATCCCTTGGAGAACAGTTCAAAACCGAAGCAGTCATAGCAGGGTTGCTATCCCTGATAGCAGTTGCTGCAGTTGTTTTCCGCAGGTACAGAAGGCCTGAAATCCTGGTGCCAATGGTCGGGACTTCCGTTAGTGAAGTCATTATGATCCTTGGAGTTGCAGCAGCTATCGGCTGGCAGCTTGACCTGGCAGCAATTGCAGGTATAATTGCCGCAATAGGGACAGGCATTGACCACCTTGTGATTATCACAGACGAGGTGCTTTACGAAGGCAAACTTCCACCAACAAAGGTCTTCCTTTCCAGGATCGGAAAAGCCTTCGCAATCATTTTCGGAGCAGCCGCCACAACAATCATTGCCATGTCTCCTCTGGTAGTCATGGGCTTCGGAGCTCTGAAGGGATTTGCCATCACCACTATCATTGGTGTTTTCATTGGTGTGGTTATTGCAAGACCTGTTTACGGTGTGGTTATCAAGGAACTTCTTGAGGCAGATGGAAACGGCACCTCGGAAAGCGAAGGCTTAACTGAGTGAGTGCCTGGGAAAAGATAAAATCCCTGAACAACTGAGTATTCAAAAACTGAAAAGCAAGGTGGATTAATGCAGGATCTCTGGACTCTAAAATACAGGGCAGATGCCCTTGAAGGACTGCTCGGAAACGAACATGCTGTAAGAACGCTTTCCGAACTGGCACAGTCAGGGACCCTGCCCCACCTTATTTTTTACGGCCCTGAAAACTCAGGGAAGACAACGGCTTCTCTTGCCCTTGCCAGACAGCTCTATGGAGATACCTGGAAAAACAACTTTGTATATTTCAATGCCTCGGACTTTTTTGACCAGGGAAAACGTTATCTTGTACGGGACAAACGTTTTGTCCGTATTCTGGGTACAGATGATCCGAAAAAAATCTACAAAAGTGTAATAGATATTTTTAAGGAAATTATTAACGAATATGCCGGGATGGCTTCTATTGATGCTGATTACAAGATAATCTATATCGATAATGCAGAATCCCTTAGCTCAGATGCACAGCACGCTCTCAGGCGGATCATGGAAAAGTACAGTGCAACCTGCAGGTTTATTCTTTCCACTACAAAACCTTCAAAACTCATTTCTCCCCTCCGCTCAAGGGGTCTCCAGGTCTTTTTTGCATATGTTCCGGATTCTCTCCTGGAAACCCATCTTAAGAAAATCACCCTTGCTGAAAAACTGGAACTTTCCAGCGGTGCACTTGAAGCTATCCTTTATCTAGCTAAAGGAAACGTTGCAAGAGCTGTCCAGACTCTCCAGCTTGCTGCCCTCAGGGTAGAGGATGCTGAAATTACGGAAGAAATCGTGTTTGAAGCTACTATGAAAGGCAGGGATGAAACTGTAGATGAACTGCTTGATGCGGCTCTTGCAGGGGACTTTTCCAGAGGGCGCCAGCTCATAGATGAAATAATTATTGAAAAAGGTCTCTCGGGGACCGATATCCTTGAAGGGCTTACCGAAGCTCTTATAGACTCAGGAGAAAACGATGCGGATATTGCTCGCCTTATTGTTAAAATCTCAGAAACCGATGCCAGACTTACAGGTGCTAGCAGTGAGAGAATCCAGCTCGAAAAACTAATTTCTACATTCTCCTGATTTATTTTATAAATCAAACCTTTTGTCTTATTTCCTTTGAATTTGTTTCAAATGTGAAACATCCTCTTTTATAACTTTCCCTCCATTTAATCTTCTTACCAATATGTTATATAAATGATTCCGTCGCATGTTCTATCAAAATGCCAAACTATATATACTATATTCCTTTAATTGAAATCGTATCAGCAAATTATATATAGGATAAGTTTTTATCTTTTATTGTAAATGTCCAGAAACTCATGCTTCTCAGGAGTTTAGGGGTTCGAGTATACTTTCTAAATGAGGTACAGACCTGAGATTTCAGGATACATCTGCGTGGTGTGCTGTATTCTCTATAGAGGGTTCTGAGCCGGTACTCCCTCGAGTAGAAGCTGGATTCGGGTCTTCTGGTATAAATCCACAAAAATCCCTCCATTGCTCCCTGAATAACCCCTCTTTTCAGGGAGATCATACTCATGCGGCAGAATTGAACTACAGTTGCTTTATAATACGAAATATTCTGCCTGATTTAAAAAAAGTATTAATCTGCCTGATTTAAAAAAAGTATTAATCTGCCTGATTTAAAAAAAGTATTAATCTGCCTGATTTCACTTTCAGGCAGACTTCTTATTGAATCTTTTTTGCAATCTCGTTTTGTATTTTCAGTCTCTTTCAGTACTTGTAATGCTTTACCGAGTGATATAGAATCACAACAAAGAAAGCAATTATTACCAGCAAGAAACTGAAGAAGCCTACAGGGTCCCAGACAAAGCCTATCCCTGCTCCGCCTTCCCCCCAGGAAACAAGTACCGCTCCCTGGAGCACCGTGGGGATAACCACGCAGGCGAAGGCCAGGACAAAGATAAATACGATGTCAAAAACCTCTGCAACTAAGCTTTTTTCTGCCATTTTTTCTGCCTCCTCAATCGTAGTACCTGAACTCGAACATGTGGTTCTTTATCGATTTACGCACACTCAGGCAGCCGATTGCCTCGATTACAACCATCAGGCTTATGAAGATCACATAGAGGTAGAAAAAGTTTCCAGCAATCTCCCAGGTTTCGGAAAGAATCCTGTAAAGGACAAATCCTTCCACACCTATCAGCAGGGCAAGCATGCCCATGATAAGGGCGGTGTCTCCGTTCAGTTTGCTGTGGTATTTGCTTTCCAGAGCCGTGTTATTCTTCTCCAACACCAACCACCTCCTTTCCTATCCTCGCAATTTCCGAGCCTTTTGGTGAGGGCCAGCCCATTTCAGTCCAGTTGTTTTCTATGTTTGAATTCTTGTGTCTGTGGCTGAAATAGAAGTACGCAATACCGTAGAACACAAAGGCGAAGATCAGGTTATACTTGTAGCCCCAGAACAGCGTTGAAAGAATCGTAATCGCGATTGCAATTGCAAAGTAGGCGATATACGGCTGAAGAGGGCCCACAAAGGGGCGCACTTTGCTTGTTGTTTCCGGGAAGAGGTTCCTGAAGCGGATCAGGGAGAAGGGGATCAGGACATAACAGAGCAGTCCCGAGATAATGGAGAAGGTAATAACCTGGTCCAGGAATCCGCTAAAGGCAAATCCGATTGCAACAGGCATTGTGAAGATCACAGCCCTGTAGGGAGTGTTGTACCTTGGGTGTACTGCCGAGAACCAGGAAGATACATAGTGGTCCCTGGAAAGTGCAAACCAGGAGCGTGATGAGTCACAAACGCAGCCGTTGGCACTGGCAATACATGTCAGGAATGTCCCAAGTCCCAGGGCAGCAATGAAGAGAAACACACCGCTGTTCTGGGCTGCTTCAAAGAGCGGATACACGGAAACGCCCAGCATATCTGTAGGAATCAGCACTGAACAGAGGTAGAGAGTCATTGCTGCTCCTATGAGCAGGGTGATCATTCCGGCCTGTTGTCCCAGAGGCACTGCCCTTGAAGGGTGTTTGCACTCTTCGGCACACATCGCAGCCCCTTCTATACCCAGATAGAACCACGGCCCGAATTGCAGAGCTGCAAAGAGGCCTATCATGCCGTTTGGCAAAGCCCCCTGGAAAAGGTATTCGGGGTGGATGTCTACTGCACCAAAAGCGGTTGCAAAGAAGAAGATCACTATTGCAATGAAAGCGATCATGGTCAGGAAGAAGTTAAGGGTTAGAGCTGCAACGACGCCCCGGTAATTGATGAAGGTCAAAAGTGCAATAACAAGCAGTGTTACAGGGAAAACCTGCAACTCCGGAAAGATGCTTTGTGCGATGAATGCGACGACAATGGCATCTGCCGCCTCAAGGGCGATATATTCCATGTACACCGCAAGACCTACACTGGCAGCTGCTCCCGGTCCTACAAATAGTCTCGCCCAGTCGTAAGGGCCTCCTGCAAGTTTGGTTGATGATCCGAGTTCACTGGCGCAGAGGGCAATCATGACATACATGGTTCCTGCAACCAGCATGGCAAGCAGGGATCCCAGAACTCCTCCTTTTGCGACGGTGAAGTTCCAGCCCATATATTCCCCGACCAGCACGATCCCGACTCCGAGGGCCCATACATGGAAAGGCCGCAAAGTCTTGACTAAGCTGCCGGATTCATGGTTTTCAGACATGTCGTCTCAGCCCCTTTTTTTCGAAATCTTGCTGGCGTCCAGCAGAACCCAGCCCATCAATCCAAAAGCCAGGAGATATATCAGTCCATTTATAATAGTCCACATATCCATTTTCATATCCCCCTATGTTTTTTTATACACTGATTTTTTGCATTCGGTCACCTATTTGTGAAAAAAAATTTCCGCACGATTCGCTGTGCATATATATAAGGGTTTCGCCTGAGTTTTTAAAAAAAAATTAGCCAGCGAGAAACTCGCTGGCTTTCTGGATCTTTCAATGTAAACTTTCGGCTTAGAATACAAGCCCGAGGTCTTCAAGCTGCTTTCTTGCAGAGTTGTATACCTGGACGTATTCTTCTGTTGGAGTAATGGTCTTTACGTCGTAGCATTCCTGGAAGGTCTTTCCTGCCGGAGCGCTTGCGTAGTTCTTCTCGTAGAGGGGCACGAGTTTGCTGATGATCTTGTTGACCTCGGAAATTTCCATTCCCGCGGTTGCCCTTGCTACTTCTCCCATCATCCTGGCTTCCATACCTGTGGTCTTGTCTGTTACGACACCTTTTGCGGCTGCGACACCTGAGAGAATTTCGCGGCCAGATGCGGTGTCAGTCATGGACTGAGCAGAGGCTTCGAGGAGGCACATCTCGGTACATGGTCCTGCGCAGGGGTAGTACTGGTTTCCGGAGAGGATGTCTGTGAACTCGGAGATGGTTGCGCATGCCCAACCTGCGATTGTGAGGGTTTCCCTTGTGTTGGTGGATCCCCAGCGGATGTGGACAGGCCCGTCAAGGTGCCAGCTTGCGCTGCTCATGACGATGGCGTTGAGGTGAGTTGCAATGTCCACGATGGTGGTCTCTTCGATGCCGCCTGCGTATCCTCCGAAGATTGGCATCTGTTCGTCCATGATGATGTCGCTGTTGCCTTTGTAGTGGGCGATAACTGCGATTGCATCGAGGTCGATCTTGAGTTCGTTGAGCTGGGAGACTTCGTGGCTGTCTGAGGCAATCTGGCCGCCATAGCAGTCAGATGCAATGTTTCCCTGAGCAGACAGGGAAGTCTCTGGGCCCTATATGCCCATGCCGGGTCTGCCGGCCATTGCTGCTGCCTGTTTGATGAGCCTGGTTTCGGTCTTTGCTGCCAGGACTTCATAGGGGCTGCCGGGTATAGGGGCCTTTCCACGGACCGAGGTCATAACACCGTCTACAATGGTGTCTACTTCCTTTTCCAGGGCGTAGCTCATGTGGACAGGCATGAAGACTTCTTCGGAGATCGGGGACCCGGTAGGACCACCCTGGATGATCGGCTTCTTCTTGTCACCGACACTTCTCTTGGAGACACGGACTGAGTCCCTGCCGGTTCCGAGGGTGAATTCCTTCTGGACGTTGTTGATTGCGTCCCAGATTTCGTCTTCAGTGTACTTTACGATCCTGTGGGTGTCTGTACAGTAAATACCACACTCAAGCAGCATCTCAAATCCTGCCTGGAAGAGTTTTCCCATCATGTCCTTGTCTGTTGGGATAAACTCTCCTTTGAAGTCAAGCCCGTACTTCTGCTTGAGCTCCATTGTCTTCATGGGGATCTTCATAAGGTCCCAGTCGTCCTGGGTGCACTTTTCCCCTACTTTTGCCCTGTCGTAAAATTCGTAGCAATCAAATGATTTTCTGAATGTCATGTTCTTCGGCCTCCTCAGGATTATTTCATTACATCAAGTGCAACTTTTGCAGCTTCTGCAGCGTTTTCTGCGGTTGCGTCCGCACCGATTTCCTCGATCCATTTCTTGGATACTGGTGCTCCTCCGAACATGCACTTTACGCTGTCCCTGAGGTTTTCTTCCTTGAGTCTGTCCATGAGGTCTTTCTGGCCGAGCATCGAGGTGGTCATAAGGGCCGAGCCTACAAGGATAACCTTTTTGCCCTTGTGCTTTGCAGCCTCTTCCACAACGGTTTCATTAAGGACATCGGTTCCGAGGTCAAGGATCTCAAACCCGTTTGCTCCGAGCATGGTGGTGACAAGGCGGTGTCCGATGTCGTGGATATCTCCTTCTGCAACAAAGGTGATGGCAAGTCCTGTTTCTTCTCCTTCTTTCCTGGTCTTTTCGAGTTCAGGAGTAAGAACTTCCATTGCATTGTTCATTGCTTTTGCAGACATCATAATCTGGGGCAGGAAAATCTCGGCGGCTTCAAACTTTTCTCCGATGATCTTCATTCCAACGGAAAGGCCCTTTGTAATAATATCAATGGCTGGGATTCCTGCAGCCAGGGCATCCTTGGCTAACTGTGCAGTGCCTGCGATGTTCTGATTTACGATCGCATCGCGTAACTTGTCAAAAATCTCTTGGTTTGCCATTTTTGTTTAAACCTCCATTGAACTCGCTGTTCTGTGCGGTATCGTTGGGGGGTACAATGCCTCGTAGACAACTGATCTTATCGCAAAGCTTTATATACTTGAACACGTGTTTATGCTCAATCATGAGCCCAAGCTACGCTAACCAAAATATGCGTTTGCATGGGGTTCTCATTGATATTGCAAATCCCTTACGCCTTATATTTGAGCCATCAGGCGTGAGGTGATTCCTTTGCGGTATTTTCCTTATTGTCTAAAATCAAAATTATTCACTGTCATTTGCCATTTCTTGCCTGAACAAAGTCCAGACTCTTCGTGAATAATTTCTTTTCTCCTGACATTGTTACCGGGGAATTTATTTGCTGGAGACTGCAAATTTGCTTATTTCCCAGTCGAATTAGCAACTCATATCCCAAATTTCCCAACAGTGTACCTGCTGGAACTGCATGGAATTGTCCTGAGAATTCAGGTACAATTTCCTAGAATAAAAGATGGGAATTATAGTATATAAATAAACACTATATTTCTTTATTATATATCATGATAGAAAATTTTAAGTGAGGATTTTTCAGATTGTAGCGCCCAAAATTTGTACTTTTCGTCTCTTTTCTTTCCTGAAATGCTTACAACGGGACTACAAATAGAAAATTATATATAGTACGTATTTGTTAACCTCCGAATCCGCCTCAATAAATGGGGTCTCTGGCTTTCAAATACATTTAGCAACATATTGTTTCAAAAGAAAACCTTAAATACTGACTCTGGTCCAGCACATGTGAATTGGAGCAGAATTGGGGCAATCTCCCTGAGAATTCGAGGGCTGAATAAGCAAAATGCAACCTTTTTTCAGGTCGAATACAGGTAAATTATTATAAAGTGAAGCTAAAAAAGTGAAGCCGGCTTTGGAGCCGGCATTTCTATTTCTTATTGTTATTTTTAGTCCGGTACTCAAGTTCAGTACTTAAGTCCCGTACTTGTACTCTACTCAGTACTTGTGGTTTTTGGCACACTCAACCATTTTCTGGAGGTTGGCAGTAGGGGTCATGCTTACAATCCCGCATCCTGGGGAGAGTAGTCCGACTCCTGCATCGAGTACCTTCTTTGATGCTGCTGCGATGTCCTCAAGGGTTCCGTTCCAGAGTACGGCTACCGGGTCGAGGTTTCCAACGATGAGTGCGTTTTCCACATTACCTTTTGCGGTTGCGATGTCAACCCTCTGGTCAACACTGATACCTTCCACACCGGTCTTTTCCATGATCGAAAGACCATTGGTGGTGTTTCCGCAGATGTGGAGGACTGTAGCTATGTCGAGTTCCTTCATTGCATCAACGATCTTCTTCTGGTAGGGGAGAGCATACTTTTCGTAGAATTCCCCGCCGATGAGTTCGTAGCTTGCTGTGGGGTCGATGATGGCCAGGGTGTCCATTCCGTTTTCAGCCATAGCTTTTGCGTATGCTATGTTGAAGTCCGAGCAGAAGTCAAGGAGTGCGGGAACAACTTCTTCTCCGGTGAAAAGGTTTCCGAACCAGGCGTCTCCATTGAGGTGCTGGGCAAGGGAGAAGGGGCCGATCATAGAGCCGATAATCGGAAGTTCTTTTCCGTATTTTTCGGAAAGGATCTTGACGGCTTGGAGGACCTGTCCAATTCTGCCTTCATTCAGGTTGTAGTCCCTGAGCTTGTCCATGTCTTCCAGGTTCTTGACAACGTGTTTGATCACAGACGGCTGCTGCTTCAGGTCGCCAGCCTTTATTCCGCAGCCAAAAAGTTCTGCTTCAGCTGTGATGTCGAAGGGGACTCTCACGGCTTCAAAACCAATTACTGTGTGTCCTGCTTCTGCAAGGGTTGCCATTTTTGTTGCATCTGCATGGGCTTCGGGCCAGAAGGCTCCGCAGGCTTCCATCTGTTCGACAGTTCCGGTCTGGGTGAAACAAACTGCGGGCATCCTGTCCACTGGCTGTTTCCTTAATGCACGGTATAATCTTTCTTTTGGTGTGTATTCTGTCATCTATAATCCCTCTCTAAGTTATATAGACAGCGCTAATTATCAAAAAGCCTACTATATATAAATATGTATTATTATCTCTTAATTAAATATTATATTATAAAAAGTTATCAATTAAAACGTCATTACTAGATGGAAATTCCTTCAAAACAACTAAATTTGTTTTATTTCTCTGTCCTTGGGGAAACTTTAATGTATAATAGAGGCTCGTGGATTTAATTAAGGTTAACTTCTCTAAAGTATGGCCAGGTTTAAAATTCCTTCACCAATCTCAAACTAAAAGGTGAACCACGAAAAGCATAGAAAGCACGGAATGGCTGTACAAGTATCTTTTTGAGTAGTCCTCTTGAGCGAAAGCGAAAAGGACCGCGTACTGTTGCACTTGCAGTGCAACTCCCAGAAAATCTCCGATTTCCTGAAATCCCAATGCGCAATTCAGGCGAGGCGCAATTCGGGATAGCAATAGCTTATATATTGAATAAGTTATAAAAATATTGTATTCTCTTCCCTTTATCGAATTAGAAGAAGCTAATCTTTATATCCCATTCTTTAACGGGGCATTCCATGGTGCCGGATGCCTCAAGATGATGCATAATTCAGGAGGATCTACAAAATGTACGGAATAGCACTTGACCTGGGTACCAGCGGTTTTAGAGCCCAGCTTATTGATCTTGAAACGAATGAAACCTTAAAAACAGTCATAACCATGGGTCATCCTCTCCCCGGAGGAAATGTCATGGACCACCTGGATTTTGCAATCACAACAGGTGAGGATGTGGCTCATGGAGTAATTATCGAAACCATCAGGAGAATGTTCCTGAAATTCGATGCAGACCTTTCGAAAGTAGAAAGACTTGCAGTTTGCGGCAACCCTATCCAGCTTTCCCTTTTCCAGAACATAGAAATCAGGGATCTGGCATACGCAGGGGAAAACAAGCAGAAAATGCTCGGAGTCCAGAATGTAAAGAGAGATGCCCGCGTGTTTCCAGCCTCCGAGCTTTTCGGGGATACGGATTTGCCTAACTGTGAAGTCATCGTGCCCCCCGCAATCAGGCATGAGATCGGAGCCGATGCCCTTGCCATGATGCTGGAAACTGATTTCCTTATCCAGACCGAACCTGCATTGGTTACCGATTACGGGACAAACGCCGAAATGGCTTTGAAGGTCGGGGATAGGATTATCACGGCAAGCGCTGCCGCAGGCCCTGCCATTGAAGGGCAGGGTATAAGTTCCGGAATGCTTGCGAGCCCAGGGGCAATCTGTGACGTGAAACCTGAGGGTGAGTACTGGAAAATTATAGTCCTTGATAAGGAGATGGAAAAGCAGGACGCTTACCTTATCAGTCCGGTCACTGGTGAGATTAAGGAGTCCTATGGGGTTGAGGCCGTGGGCATCACAGGTACCGGAGTCATCTCGGCTTTTTCCCTGGCCATGAGAAGCGGGCTGATTACAAAATCTCCTAAATTACCCAACGGGAAGCTGATTCTTGGCCCTGGAATTGAAATCACTGAAAAGGACGTGGAAGAAGCCGGAAAAGCCATAGGGGCGATCCGTGCAGCTCACATGACCCTTATCGTAGAGTCCGGAATAAAGTATGAAGACCTTGAGTATGCATACATGTCAGGGGCTTCCGGAGCTTATGTAGACGCTGAAGCTGCCCGCAGGCTCGGAGCCGCACCGGGTTATGCCAAAAAAATCGTGCAGTTCGGAAACACCTCGCTTGCCCTTGCAAGGGAACTTGTACTGAACAGGTCCAGGCTGGATGATGTTATCGAGATTGCAAAAAAGATCACTGCCGACCACCTCATGATGGCAACCAGCGAGACCTTCAATAACTTCTATCTCTGCGAACTCTCCTACTGGACCCAGGGTATGCCCCTCGAAATGTACGACCAGATGCTCGAACTCTACGGTCTGCCCAAACTCCCGAAAACCCTCGAACACGCTGACATCGAAAAGCGGGTTAGTAAGGATATAGAGCAGGTAGGAGTCGGCGGGCTTGCCATCCTCAAAGAAATAGGCATAATCCTCGAAGTCCCTGTAGAGAAGTGCATCTACTGCAAGAAATGCGTAAAAGAATGCCCTGAAGACGCCCTCGAAATCGTCGAAACCGACGGCAAAAGAATCGCAAAATACGACAGCCAGAAATGCCTCGGCACAAGTTGCCGCCGTTGTGTCAGCGTCTGCCCTGAAGACGCCATCGACATCACTAAACTCCGCATCACCGGAGCAAAGTAAGTTGTGGGATTTATTTTCCCACTTTTTCCTTTACTTTTAGTCCTCTTGAGCGTAGCGAAAAGGACCGCGGGCTCCCGACTCGCAATTCGGGTGTGTCAGCGTCTGCCCTGAAGACGCAATCGACATCACCAAACTCCGCATCACCGGAGCAAAGTAAGATTCGTGGGATTTATTATTTTCCCACTTTTTTCTTTAACTTTCAGTCCTCTTGAGCGTAGCGAAAAGGACCGCGGGCTCCCGACTCGCAATTCGGGTGTGTCAGCGTTTGCCCTGAAGACGCAATCGACATCACTAAACTCCGCATCACCGGAGCAAAGTAAGTTGTGGGATTTATTTTTCCCACTCTTTTCCTTTAACTTTTTTACAGGATAGAATACAGCATAGATGCCGTTCCTATCCCGAGAGGTTCCATTACAAGTTCCACATCATATTTCTGTTGAAGTTCCGCCGAAATCGCACAGGGAATTCCCGGGGTAGAAATTATGCATTTCTCCGAAAGCACGGCTTCGGGGATCGTATCTGCACAGGGGGTAGCTTCGAAAATAATGGAGAACTTTCTTGGAGTTTCGGGGTCGAAGGAAGTAATCCCAAGTTTGGAGATGGCTTTATTAAGGAGGTTTTTGTCAGCGTCGTATCCGTAAACATTGAACCCTTTATGCACAAGGTGTGCAGCTCCCGGAAAACCGACTTTTCCCAGGCCCACAACAAGCACGTCTCTTGAATCAGCTTTCGTGTAAAGGGACGCAATCTCCGCATAAATCATGCCTGTGCAGGGCTGATTGTTTGCGATTTTTCCGTTTGTAAGGTTATGGGCAAGGAAGGTGTGGTCATCTGCCATCAGGATAATCTCTGCGCCGTTTTGCACCGCCTCATAGTAGCCGCTTACGTCGGGCATTTCCGTGACAAAACTATCAAATCCGAAATACTCTACAATTGCATGCAGAGATGCCGAGAAATTTCCTATGATCCCATTTCCCGAGGTCACGGGCACAATACCTACGGTTTCAAAACCCGAGGTTGTGCCGTAGAGGGCTTTACAAACTCCTTTTATGTCAAGCCCTGTAACTCTCCTGACAGCAGAATCAGCTTCCTGGAGCTGTCTTTTAATGTTATCCAGGTCTTCTGGGGTTAAAAGTGCCATTTTTATATCTCCCTTTTCTGTTTTTGAAAAACTCTTCTCTTTTACACAGCCGCTCCGAAGCGGTCTCTCAGTATCAAAAGCCCTGTTCTCTTTTTTGTTTCAGCTTCTTCCTTATCCTTGCCCCAGAAGACCAGGGTGAATACAGGGTCCTCTCCTTTGCACAGGAAAATCTCAATGCCAGGCTCTTCATAATATTTTCCGTAATCACTGCCCATGGAAAGTACCTGTTCTCCCACAGGGACAAAGGCTCCATTTTCTGCAAGCATGACATGTTCGTAAATGCAGTATCTGTCTTCAGGAAGGGTTTTGATCTCTTCAACACCCTCTGCAAAGGCGTGGAACAGGAGTTCTATGAGGTTAACCCCTGAAGAATAATAAACCGCAGTTGGGGTCTGGCTCGGGAATCGGGCATCTATTTCGATTACTTTCAGCCCCCGGGGGCCGGAGATTGCTTCCACATCCATAATCCCTTTTAAGGACAGGTTTGCTGCAAGGGAATAGGATATCTCCCTGAAGGAAGGGTCAGCAGGAAGAGGGGTTACCATATGACAGTCATAGGTCCCGTCAATATGGATCAGGGTTTCCTTTACAACGGCAAAATGGGTTCCGTCTCCTATAACTTCAAGGGACACCACTTCCCCTTCCACATACTCTTCGATCAGCATGCCCGGCTCAAGCTCTCCAAGCTCCTCTTTATCATAGATGATCCTGGCTCCCACACTGCTGCTTTCACAGGGAGGTTTTACAAAATAAGGCGGCTCCGATGGTTTGTCCTGGGGGGTCGGGACTCCTATGGACGCAAAGTAGTCTTTTGATTTTTTCTTATCCCTGCTGATCCAGTAAGCCTCAAAATCAAAGAGTACCGGGCAGGAGAATTCCTCTTTTATGGAACTCAGGAACTCTATACATTCAAGGTTTTCATTTACCGGTAATATAGCGTCAACACTTTTTGAGATCTCTAAGAGTTTTTCCGGTTCATTTATTACGTTAAAACAGTGGAACTCATCAGCGTAATTCCTTATAAGGGCCTGTGGGTTTTTATCTATCACAACTACTTTCATTCCGGCTTTCTTAGAGAGGTACGCAGCTTCAAAGCCCTGGAGCTTTCCCCCTACAAGACAGATCGTTTTCATTCTAGTACCCCAGGACTTTCTCGAAATCAGCCTGAAGGGCAGGTTCCATCCCCATTGTTTCAAGCCGCTTGATTACGCTTTTTATGTCTCTGTCCCGTTCTTCAAGGTCGCGGTCATAGTTGGCAACACCTTCTAACCTTGAATCTGAGGGAAGGATGGAGGTAACAATGTTTGCCCCCGCGTTTAAGCGGTGAACCATGCCATCGATACCTTCCAGGTCAAGGGAAGCCGGTATCAAGCATTTCGGGAACAAAAGCCTCAGAATTGCAATTATTTTTAGTTCCGAAAGGTTTGAGTTCTCTTTGAAATCTTCAAGCGGAGTCCCTTCCTGGGGCAGGAATGTCATAACTCTGACCATATCGGGGTCGTTTGCTTTCATTCCCCTTAGGGACTTTATTGTCGACTCAACATCGTTTCCAACACCTGTGAGAATCCCGTCTTCTACACAGTACCCCTGTTCCTTTGCAAAACGGCGAGCGTTAAATCGTCCTTCGAATGACTGCCCTACCCGGAGTTTTTCGTAGAGGTCGCGGTCATAGGTTTCCTGGTAAAGGGCAAAGAAGTTTGCTCCTTCTTCCCTGGCTTTGAGAAGGGTTGTGTTGTCCATCACTCCAGGAGAAATCATTATTGGTAGACCAAGTTCCTCCTTAACTATCCTGACAAGTTCCACGAAGCGGTCTGGCTCATCATAGTAATATGGGTCTTCTCCCATGGTAAGGTCAATCATGTGGAAACCTGCACCTTTTAAGGTTTTGCAGGTCTCTTTGATTTCCTCTCTGGTCAGGCGATAACGGTTGATTTCGTTTTTGCAGTTATAGTAACAAAAAGCGCACTGGTTCTTACAGTAAGTGGAGAAATAGATAAAGCAGTTAAGAAACACCCTGTTGCCGAAATAATAGTTTCTGACCTTTCGAGCCACATAGTACAGCTTTTCCAGCTCTTCTTCGGATTCAAGAGAGAGAAGAGCCCTCAGGTCATCGTCAGATAAGTGAAAGCCTTCAATAATTTTCTCCCCGAAACTGTCAAGTTCGTTGGTTGCCATTTTTTGGATCAATATTTCACCCTCTCATAGATTTACGGATATTCTTTCAGATCTTTTTCATTTCAGGTCCTTTCGGGCCAGTTTGCCATTTTAAGATCTTTTTCCCGTTTTGAGTCTCTATTTGCCGCTCTGATATCTTCCCCGACGTTCTCCGGGTCTTTATTTGTGATTTTTATGGGATTCCCGATCACAGGTTGGTGGAAATCCCGTTGTAGTATGATTCGGACCTTGAAGCTCTTTTAATGTTCTTGAAATCGTGCATAACCTTCAGCAGGCGTTCAAGTCCGAAACCTGCACCTATCCAGGGCTTGTTAATTCCCCAGTCCCGGTCCATGGGTACGGGTCCGACAACTGCTGAGGAGAGTTCCATGTCACCGTGCATGACATCAAGGGTATCGCCATAGACCATACAGGAGTCTCCTACAATCTCGAAGTCGATCCCCAGGTAGTCCAGGAAATCTTTAATTATGGATTCAAGGTTTTCGCGCGTGCAGCCTGACCCCATCTGGCAGAAGTTCAGCATGGTAAACTCTTCCAGGTGTTCTTTGCCGTCAGACTCTTTCCTGTAACAGGGCCCGATCTCAAAGATTTTGATCGGGTCAGGTAGGGTTCTATCAAGCTTGCGCAGGTAGTTGTAGAGATTCGGGGCAAGCATTGGCCTTAAACAGAAGTTTTTATCAACCCTGAAAACCTGCTTTGAAAGCTCCGTGTCATTGTTAATGCCCATCCTTTCAATATACTCTGAAGGTATCAGAATCGGGGATTTGATCTCCAGAAAACCCCTGTCCACGAAGAATTTCGTAATCTCGCGTTCGAGTTTTCCCAGGTAATGTTCCCTTTCTTCGGCATAGATCTGCTGCAGGTCTTTTCTTCTCCGGGACAGCAGTTCGGACTCAAGCTTCCTGAAAGGTGTTTCAGAGTCCAGGGAAATCTCATCCTTCGGGCTTAACAGACCTTCAAGCCTGTTAATCTGGCTCTTTGTATACGCAGGAGCACTTGCTGGAACAGGAGTAGCCGGAGACATAGTTGAGCTTTCCATTCCCTGTGCTGATGTAGGTGCAGATATTGCCGAAGCGGAGATTGTTGTTGATGCGGAAGCCGGTGTTGGTTCAGAAACTGGTATAGCTGGTTCAGAAACTGGTGTTGGTTCAGAAACTGGTGTTGGTTCAGAAACTGGTGTTGGTTCAGAAACTGGTGTAACTGGTGCAGAAATTGGTGTTGGTGCAGAAACTGGTGTAACTGGTGCAGAAACTGGTGTAACTGGTGCAGAAATTGGTGTTGGTGCAGAAACTGGTGTAACTGGTGCAGAAACTGGTGTTGATGCGGAAGCCGGTGTTGGTTCAGAAACTGGTGTTGGTGCAGAAACTGGTGTAACTGGTGCAGGTTGAGACTCAGAAGGCAGAGCCTGTTCCGATGCCATATTCTCAAGTGGTTTTGGGGCTCTAGCAACTGATTTTGGCATTACTTTTCTTACTTTAGGAGCAGAAATCACCGTGACTTTTACGTTGCTTTTGTCTTCGCTTGGTCTTGTGAGGAACTTGCTTATGTCCTCATCCGAAACCCTGCAGTTTTTGCAGGTTTTCCTGTACTTATGGTGCCTTAGGGCCCGTGCTGTCCTGCAGCTCCGGGAATTATTCACAACAAGCCTTTCTCCACATTCCATTTCGATGTAGATTTTCCTTTTTGAGACTTCATGATGCCTGATTTTGTGAATCCTTCCGGTCCTGGACATCCAGAGCCCTGTAGCAGATATCAGAGTGTTTAGTGGTTTTTTATCCATAGTGTTACCCCTCGGTGAACTAAAACCCGGATAATTTCCAAGAACAAGTATTCAGAATCCCGGCTTACGGAATATAAGCGTGGAGCCAGCAATTGCTGACAGCTACCCGGAAAAGAGATCGATAATCCCAAGCAATAGAATAGTTTATAGACTCTGGAAAGCGTTTCCTGATTCTATAAAAAATTTCAGTGGAATGTTATGCAAGTGCCATTCCGGGATTCAGAAACGTGGCGGAAACCCCGGGAATCTAACCCGGCTGAACGGATTTAGAGTCCATTCGATCTACATGATCAGGTTTCCTCCTCGACAAAATAGAATACAAATTTGATATGTTGTTTTTTTCTCTATAGCAATCTTAATTGATATGATAAAATAATATTATTTAATATATATGTTTATTGGTGATTACCTGCCCAGATCCGAGCTCTAATTTATAGTTTTTGGAAAACAGCTTCCAGTAAGCAGGTCCTATAAAAGACTGAAAAGAGAATAAGTCCTATATAATAATCAGGATGAAAGAGACTGATAAAACCTCAGAATAAAAAGGAAAATGAACAAAGAAATAAATCAAGTTTTCCTGTTCAGGACCGTTCGTATAGTCCTAGTGTGCTCAGTGTTAGGGCAGTTGCGTTTATGTCGTCTTCTTTGTTTCCCCAGGCCCCGCTTTCACGGGCTTTTCCAAGGAGCCATTTAATAGAATCTCCAACTTCTTTTTTGAAACCTGTAAGTAGGAGAGCCTGGATTGCCAGATTGCTTGTGGAAATATGCTCCCAGCCTCCATCCTGTCCTTTTTTTGAAAGGACCCACTCAGCCCTTTCCCGGATAAAAACCTCAAAATCCCTGTTTCCTGTCAGGGTTTCCTGTTTTTTGAGGGCTGTGATTATAAGGGAAGTAGTACCAACCTGCTCCCAGGCAGGACCATAGTTTTCATATAACCAGTTACATCCTTCCCTGTCAGAAATTTCCATCTCTGCAAGGGCCCTAAGACTATAGGCAGTATCATAGACGTCTTCGTTCCATGAGCCTCCTTTTTCCATGGAACGCAGCCACTTTTCCGGTGCCCTGAATATAATTCCTTCAGCAGAAAGGGCTGAACAGGCCCTTGCCGTATCTCTTATTGAGGAGTTCCAGCAGTCACCTTCTTTTTTACGGATTAGATGGGTAATATAGGGGTTCGGGAGTCCCCATAAAGCATGAGCCGATACTGTACTTGCAAGTTCCTTTACGGACTGAATTTGCTGGGCTGAGAGCCATTCGAAGCCCTTTTTCACGATTTCGAATTCCATGCTGCTTGACATTTAACGGTGCTTTTCAGGCTTCATGTATTAATACCTGACCGGACGAGTTTTTATCCTCTTCTTGATTTCTCCTGTTCTTGACCTGTTTTTTAGGACGAAAATGGCAATGGAAAATTATATGTATAAAGTTTTGCATAATAATGCATAATGGTGCGCCCAAGGAAACGAAAAATGGTTAATTTTGAACATCAGTTAAGGCATTTCAAGCCTGGAAATTTTGAAGAGAGTTCCTTTGCGGAAATAGTCCTGACAGTTGATGAACTTGAAGCCATGAGGCTCAGTTTCCTGGAAAATTTATCCCAGATTGATGCCGCATCCTGTATGGATGTCCACCAATCTACTTTTCAGAGGATGCTTAAAAGAACACTTGAGAAAGTGACTGAAGCACTTGTTTATGGAAAATCAGTCAAAATTGAAGGAGGAGATTACAGGATGGCAGGAGGAGACGGTAACGGTCCGGTTGGCAGAGGCCCCGGAGTGGGCAGAAGCCGGGAAGGTAGAGGGCAATGCAGGAGTAGAGGAGGAACTGGTGGCCCGGAAGGGATATGCATATGCCCTGGGTGTGGATATGAGGTGCCCCACAAGCCAGGAGTTCCCTGTATTGAGATGAAATGTGAGAAGTGCGGAACTCCAATGGTCAGGAAGTGACCTATGATAATGGTTTTGAATTTAATGAAGATTTTATAATAATTTGAATGTGTGAATGTAATATAAAGGAGTTGAAGGTAAATGCCAAATGGAAATAGGACAGGGCCCATGGGCTCCGGGTCAAAGACAGGAAGAAACCTGGGTTATTTTAAGGGTAGTGATTCCCCTGGCTACACAAAAGGAGTTCCCTCAGGGGCAGGAAGGAACTTTGGAGAACATAATTCCGGAGGACGCAAATCCGGATCTGGAGGTGGCCGTGGGATGGGGTGTGCCAGGAAGGGCAGGGGTTTCAGGTGCAGGAGTGCCCCCGAGTTTGTGAATTCCGAGGAGTCTGCTGTTCTGGATACATCTCCTGGATACTATTACTCCGCACCTTCTCAGCCAAAGACCTGGTCTGAAACCGATTTCCTTGAAAATAAGAGAAATCTGCTGAAACAGGAACTTAAAACCCTTTCCTGGAAATTTAAGGCCCTTCTGCCTCAGGGAAGCAATGTAGAAGAATAATTCTAAGGATAGAATCTGATGGATTTTTCACTTCTTTCTTCCCTTATTTTGCAAAAAGGAAGAGTTAAAAAATGAACTCAAGAATCGTTTATGGGCCAATTCTTTCAAGAAGGCTTGGAAGATCTCTGGGAGTCGATGTAATAAAGAATGCAGGTTCGAAAAAGAACTGCAACTACGATTGTATCTACTGCCAGCTCGGGCACGTTGAGCTAAAACTCAGAAGTCCTGAAGATGTGAAGGAAGCAGTGGCTCCCGAAGAAGTCTCCGAAAGCTTCCAGAATTTCTATAAAGATATCGATAACCTGGATTATGTAACCTTCTCCGGGACATGTGAACCTTCCCTGAACCTTTCTCTTGGGGAGATGATCCAGGTCGTCAGGAAAATAAGTGGTGTCCCTGTCTGCGTAATTACGAATTCTTCTCTTGTGGGAAGAGAGGATGTCCGGAAGAACCTGGCTCAGGCAGATCTGGTTGTTGCAACCCTGGTTTCCGGAAATGAAAATACCTGGAGAAGGATACACAGGCCTGCCCCCGACATAGCCCTGCAGGAAATAATCGAGGGCCTGAGGGAACTTGCAAAAACCGGTGCCGGAAAAAAGCTTGCCCTTGAGGTCATGTTTCTCGAAAGTGAAACCGGTAAGCCTCTGAATAGTACTGATGAAGAGGTCGAAAAACTGGTGCAAACAATCAGGTATATATGCCCTGATGAGATCGAGGTTCTGACAGTCAGCCGCCCCCCTGCAGAAAAATGGGTGAAGCCAGTCTCTGAGGAGAGGTTGAGGGAAATTGCGAAGCGTTTTGTTTCAGAGTTTGGAGACGAAAAAGTAAGGCTGGTTTTAAAGGGAAAAAATAAGAGGGGAAAAGTTTTACATCGGGATCCGGAGGCGGAGGTTTATGCACTTCTTCTTAGAAGACCCTGTACCTTCGAACAGACATGGCAGGGTCTAAGTATGAGTCCCGGAAGCCTTTATCCTGTCCTCAAAAAATTGCTTGCTGAAGGCAAAATAGAGATAATAGCCTCTGAAACCGGGGAGTATTACAGGGCAAAATAATTTTCCGGGCAAAATAATTTGCAGAATACAATAAGTTGCATGTAAAGAGGACTGGGGAAGTGTGGATAAAAGGAAAATGCGATTGGCTGCGGGAAAATCGATCGCAGCTACCGTATTCGGAACCGTTGTTAAGGTTATCTAAGAACGAGGAATGTCTCAGACTATTTTATGTTAACCTTTGATATCTTTCAGATTTTCTTAAGTTTTTCTCCTGCTTTTTTGCTCCGATTTTTGTTCTCAGATACTTTCTTCCTCATCATTTGGAGGGAGCCTCTTTGCCAGTTCAGCATCAAGTGTTGACAGAGCCTCTTTGTTTTCACCGGCATTTTTCAATTTATCAATAATCTCGTTGTCGTTTTCTTCCTCTTCGACCTGCTCTTTGACATACCACTGCAGGAAAGAAACTGTTGTTTCATCTTTTTCCGAACGGGCAAGGTCCACCAGGTCGTTGATTGAGCGGGTAACGAACTGTTCGTGTTGCAGGGTCTTCTGGAACATTTCCATCGGTGTTCCAAATTCCATAGGTGGTTCCTTGATTTCCTTTAACTTCACTCTTCCTCCCTGCCTGTTGATGTAATCAAAGAGTTTCATCCCATGGATGGTCTCTTCCCGGACCTGGACCTTGAACCAGTGGGAAAACCCTGGCAGTCCAATGGACGAGCTGTATGCCGACATAGCAAGGTAAAGGTAAGACGAGTACAGTTCCCTGTTAATCTGTTCATTCAGTGCTTCTTCCATCTTTTCGTTCAGCAATATTTTCCCCTCACTTTGAATCCTATTCGGTGTTATGTTTTGCCTGTCATCCTTTTCAGGGGCAGGGCGCACGCACGACCAGCACCTCGGCTTTTGCATGCCTTACGACCTTTTCCGTAACTCCTCCGAGCAGGAACCGGTCAATTCCGGCTTTTCCCTGTGTTCCCATCACAATCATATCAATGTCATTCTTTTCCGCAAAATCCAGAATTTCCTGAGCAGGGTTACCCTGCAGCAGGACCGAATTCACCGTAACGCCGTTTTCTCTTCCCATTTCCTCTATTTCAGCAACAGCTTCACTCCCTTCTTTTCCTATCTCCCAGTCATAACTTTCGGGCATAATAGGAGAACAGCAGGAAATGCCGGCTACATATACGGCATAGATCTCAGCTCCGGTATTCCTTGCAATTTCAAGCCCTGAGCAGGCTGCACTTTTTGCGTTTTCCGAGCCGTCGGTTGCAAGCAGAATTTTCCTGTAGGGTTTTCGTTTCATAAGCCTCCCCCTGTGTAGTTCCCTTATTGTGGACTCAGGTTTTTCCCTGTCCCTTCCCGTGTACTACAAGCACCGGGACTTTTGCGTTCCTGACGACTTTTTCGGAGACGCTCCCGAGCAGGAAGCGCTCAGCATCTGTTTTCCCGAGCGAGCCCACGACAATCATATCAACGCCCTGTTTTTCTGCAAAATTAAGGATTTTTTCAGCCGGATGCCCTTCCATGATTGCAAATTCCACATCAACGCCTGCTGCTTCTGCAGCCTCCTCCACTGCAGCGGTCATTTCGAGCCCGAAAGTCTTAAACTGGTCTTCCATTGCAGTTTTCAATTTAGGGTCCCATTTTCCGGCTGGATAGCAGGTATTATCAATAACATACAGGGCATACGCTTTTCCCTGGCTCAGCCTTGTAATTTCCATCCCGGCACTTACTGCCTGCGCCCCGTTTTCCGAGCCGTCAGTTGCTATCAGGATTTTTTTGTAAAAATCGCTTTTCATTCCCTCTTCTCCCCCATTTAACTCATTTCCTCAATGCTTTAACTTTGCTTTCTGGTCTATGGACATCAGACCGTCCTTTTTTCTTTCTATTTTCTTCTCTGTTTTCCTCTCTGGAATTCCTCTCTGGAATTTCTCTTCTCATGTATCCCGTCCCCGGACAACCAGGACCGGGCCTTTTGCGTTCCTGAATACGTTTTCGGATACACTCCCTATCAGGAAACGTTCTATTCCGCTTTTTCCAAGAGAACCAACGATGATCAGGTCTACTCCGTTCTTTTCTGCAAAATTGACAATTTCTTCTGCTGGATGCCCTTCGAGAAGGGTGGGTTCTACCTGCAAGCCTGCGTTTTTTGCAGTTTTTTCCACGTAAGAAACGGCTTCTTCTCCGAGCTCCCTGAACCGGTCATACATTGCCTCTTCCCACTCCATATCTTCAGGAGCCGAAGAATAAATCGATCTGTCTATAACGCAGACAGCATAAATTTTCGCTCCGCTCAGGCGAGCGAGCTCAATTGCGGTATCTGCAGCTTTTCTGGCACTTTCAGAGCCATCGGTTGCAATCATAATTTTTCTATAAAGTCTGCTCTCCATAATCCAGCCCTCTATATTTTATCCCCTATCTGAATATAAGTGCGTTCATATTAATAATTTTCATCCAATAATTTTCAGGAAAAGGGATAGCTGGCCATAAAGACAAAAAGTATATACTTCTCAATACAATTAATGAAGAGGAGGATATACCTTGGGAAAACAGGGAATTAAACTAACCCAAATGCTAATTTTGATGTCCATTATCCTCCTTTTTGCCTCAGGAAGCGGCTGCATCCGGAGTTTTGAGGAGGAAAGCTATTACAACATCAAAGATATGGACATCTCAGCAGACCGTGCAGGGACTTCTTTTGTAGACCTCAATGTTACGACATACGTAGAAAAATACCAGGGAGGTACAGAGAAAAATGCCTCTCTTCTTCTGAAAGTTTACAGCAGGGAGAGCGGGCTGCTTGAAGTACAGGAGGAAGTAAAGCTCGGGAAGCTGAAAAAAGGGGAAACAAAAGCCGTAAGCCAGAGCTTGAGCCTGCCTAAGACCGGCGGATATAATATACATTCAGTTCTCTTCGAAGAAGATACCCAGAAGGGCAGCGGAGAAATCAATGTCTACAACCTGGATTTTCTGCCTGCTGACGTGCAGGACATAGGGCTTGAAATTTCCGAAATGGATTTCAGGGTCAGGAAGGTGGAAGACCGAAAAGTCCTCATTGAAAGCGATCTCTATCTGACAAACGAGGGCAAGAAAACCAGTCAGGATCTCCGTATGCTTGTCAAGGTCCGGGAAATGGACGCGGGGCTCCTTGCAGATAAGGTCTGGATCCGGACAGGGAAAATCAAGCCCGAAACAACAGTTATCCGGAGTGTCAATCTGACCATGCCGGACCAGTACAACTACGTTGTCGAAGTGCTGATCTGGAACAATGATACTATTGTCAGGCGCGGAGAAGATTATATCCAGCTCAACACGGAAATTGAGGTTAAAGATAAGACTTCCACGGAAACCAGGAAGATTCAGACCAGCGAATTTGAAATTGTCGATGAAAATGAAATGGTCCCTGAAGAGGAATACGCCGAAGAAGAAGCGACTCCCGGATTCAGCCTGTTCCTGTCAGCAGTCCTTCTCTGTTCGGCAGTAGTTCTAAGGAGGCGGTTTGGATGAGTGAAACAGAAGAGCTCAACTCAGAGACAAAAGATGCAAAGGGGTCTGACCTCGGGGAGAACTTCAAGAAAGGAGTTTTTTTGATTGCCATGCTGCTTCTGCTTGTGGCAACCTTCCAGCTCTATTTCTCCATAACGCGGGTAATCGAGATCTGGTTCGAGTATCAGTATATCCCCATTTTCACGGCTGTTTATAATTTCATTGTCCTGCTCGTCAGCCTGTACATCACTAGGCTGTACATAATAAAGCGCTGAAATTTGCCTGAAAAGCTGAACACAGCCCTGAAAAAAATAGCCCTGAAATATAAAAGGAGATCCATTGAAGATATCTGAAAAAAAAGGTTTGAAGAGCCGAAACCGTTGATTTGAGGAGACCTTAAGTCTCAGGCCTCTTCAATTAATTTTTTTACGGTTTCCAGCACAAGAACCGCATCCTGCCTTTTTAAATCAACTTCGCTGTTAATGCAAAAATCAAGAAGGCTCTTCCTTTTTTCTTCCTGTATCAGGCCTTTTTTTGCCCCTTCTTTTGTAAGCCCGAGGTAGCTCCGATCAGGATAGTAAGTGTTGATTGCAAGTTCCAGAAGGCTATCATGCTCTTTTTCACTTATAAGCCCGGTAGCGAGAGCTGCTTTAAGGGTTTCCCGGATATTTACCAGGGGGACGGAGATGGGTTCAAACGTATCAGGATTGGTGCTTACAGCCACCTCGTCGTCAGACTCGATAACCCCGTCCCTGTACCACTCATAAACCTTTCCAACGCCTATCATGCCGTGTGTGTCCAGTTCAGAAGCCCTCAGGGCTCCCATACTGGCACCACCCACAACCTTTACTCCTGCATTAAGGGCAGATATGATCTCTCTGTGCCCTACTGCAGCCCGGTCAAAGAAAATCCCGTCTATAATTCCCATGACCTTATACCCCTGCTGGACAAATTTTTCAAGCTGGAACCTGCGTACAGGGGGCTGGTAGTTTGCCCTGAGGATTTTTTTCGCATCCTCATGGCTTATGCTGTTACCGGTAAAGATAACTGCTCTTTCTTTCATCTTCTTTTCCACGGCTTTTCGTTTTTGTTTCTGGAAAATTCTTTCTTCTTCCCGGCGGTAATTCTTTTTCCTCTACGGTCACGGTCGATAGTGAAAAGTTCAAAGCCCGGAATGATTACCCTGACTACAGGTACTGCAATTTCCTCTCTTGAGAGGTCAACGACAAGCACCTTTTCGACAAGGCCCTTTAGCTTTTCAAGTATTACGTCGATGTTTTCTGAGGGGCTCTTTCCGGAGAGGTCCTTCACTTCGGAAAGGGAAATTTTTTCTCCTTCTTCGAACCAGAACCAGTTCAGACGCTTCATGCGGTCATAACCTACGCTCCTGATAAAGCCCTCCCTGTCCGTGTCTTCCCTTGCGCCCTGAATCTGGACAACCCTCGACTGTGCAGCTTCCGTTATTGCTCTTGCAACTGCGATCTCAGGTTTAAGGTGGGAGCCTGCTCCCATGACCAGAAGAGCGGGGTCTTTCAGTTTTGCGTCATCAGTTGCTGCAATAACTGTCGGGATTCCGGTGTCAGTCGGGACAAGCCAGATCTTGAGTTCGACTCCGGCATCTTTGAATTTTTGGGCAAGCTCGTAAAGGTACCCGTCTTCTTCGGTCAGCACTATCTCCTTTCCAAGGTCACGGGAAAACTGAGCTGTGCTGATGGCATCTCTTTCTATAACCTCAAGAAGCCCGTGCAGGATAGCTTCCTCAAGGGTGTTTCCTGAAGCCAGCCCATTGGTATTGCTCAGGAAAAGTTTCTGGCACTGCCCGGGTGCATCGTAGGGATGGTAAACCGCATTGGCGCTTACGAATTCCTCTTCCCCGCTCATTAAATCATATGCTCCGACCCACTCTATAAGGGAGCTGGGATTAAAAGGCTGGGCCAGAAGCAGGGAACTTGGGTCAAGCACGCTGCAGGTTTCCCTGGCATTTAAGTAAGATTCAACAAGAGCCGGGGCAGAAATCCCGCCTCCAATGTTTGCGTTTATACCGGGCCTTTCTGCCAGGCAGCGCTCAAAACTCTCCATTATTGCCGAAATCCGGGCCCTTTGCTCGGTTGAGCCCTTGCCTGAGTAGATGCTTATCGCTCCCGAAGCGGCACTGGGGCGGATTGCCGAGAAGATCGGAATTCCGAGCCTGTCCAGGTTTGTAATATCTGCAATTCGGGTGACACCTATCTTTTTTATCTGATCTTTGGTGTTTTCAAGGGTCGTGGCTTCATCATACACACGCTGTGTGCCTTCGAGGTATGAGAGTGACCTGTCAATTTTTATCTCGGGCATAGTTAGAAACCTTCTCATCTCTTGTTATATATTTTGTGATTTTTTTGGGAATTTACGGACTATTTACAGGGATTTTCAGCTTTCCCTGTGCAGGACTTTTTTGACAAATGAATATTAACAGAATATGAACAGAATACAAACAGAATACATACAGAATAACGCTATATATTGAAGGGATCTATAAGTATGTAAGAGGGTTTATAAGGGGTTTTTGTCCGATGGATCTCAAAAAATTGTTTCTGGAAGAAAATGTAGGGGGTTTTGATCTGATTCTCCGAACCTTGCTCGGGGTACTTGGAATTACTGCTCTGGCACTGAATCTCGTAAAAAGTTCTCCTTTGAAATGGATCGTTGCCCTGATAGCTTTTACGGGACTTTTCACTTCGATAACCAGGCACTGCACTCCCTATGTTATTCTCGGGATCAATACTGCAAAGACAAAATAAAAAAAGAGTTGAGGAGTTTATCCTCATTAGCGGTGCATCAGAGAAATTAATTCTCTGATTTCTTTTTCAGCAGATATTTCGGCTCAAAATTAAATTGTTAAACTCTGGCTGATTTCTCTTTGATTTTCCCTGATCTTTTTTTTCTTTGATACATTGTATATATTATGCATCAGTCCGTTGTTTTTTAATCATTATAAATATATTGCGCAAGCCTATATTTTTTATACGAACACGGGAATAATTTCGGCCACGTTGCTTTATATATATGTTTAATAATATTCCGTACAATGTGAAATTAACTCAAAAGATGATGGAAAAATGAACGAGACAAAAAGCTGTGAAGTCAGGTGTACAAATTGTAGAAAATGGTTCCGCTCACAAATTGTTCAGTTTGAAGAGGCAGAAACATTTCTGCACGCTGTACTGTACAAAAATGCAGAACCATGCCCATACTGTGATACAATGGTTTCTCACGACAAAGAAATCATGAGATTCTTAGAAAAAGATAGTAGTGGTAAAGTCATTAAAGAAACCAGGTGCATATATAATTTTTAAGCTCTGTAGAAATCCTCCGAAATTACAAATCTCCATTAATTTTAACTGAATTGCCTGATATATTTTTACTTCTTTATTTTCAGCCTCTCGAAGCTTATTCATCCTTCGCGAGGTTGCATTCTTTTTATGCACGCGTTTTCTTTTTTAATCCATTCGGAAAATGTAAGATAGTATAAAATGGAGATTGTGAAAACCGTAATTGAAATACAAATTGCAAAAGGTATAAAATAACTACAGAAAAAACTAAGCGAAAGCAAAATTAGCAAAAATGAAAATATGTAATAATTCTCTTGCTGTTTGACTATTATATATAATCTTTTATTATGTGCCTTAAGTTCGTCTTCCTCTCTAAATTGAATCGAGCTCTCCATTTGTTTGAATTTGCGTTCCTTTGGCAGCACCAGCTGTGAAAATGGGACAATAAGTGCTATGCCGATGAATAGTAAACACGCAAGAAGAGAATAAGTTGAAATGATTGGTACGTTGTCGAATGCGTGTATATTGAGTTTACCGTATACGTTAGAGAATGTTAAAGTATAGAATCCAAATATTACAAACATAAATTTTATTTGTGAAAAAAAGCGCTCTAGATTTTTATTATATATTTCAAATAGTTCGCACTCAATTTCTTTTTGTTTATCCAACATGTGCTGCCCCTTAAGATAAACGACCTGCACATTCTTAAATATTTTCAACACATCTTCAATTTCTGTGATCTCACCAGAACTTTCACCATGGTTTTTTTGTTTTCGGATCTCCGACAGCAGCTTAATGTTTAACCTGCTGTTCTCCTGGATCAACATTTGAATATAGACCGTTTGCTTATGCTTATTCTCGTTTAGTTTTTCTATCTGCTCATCCTTAGTGTGCAGCAGGCCATAAAGTGAAAATAAGTCTCAGAAGTTTCTGGAAAAATAGGTCCTGTATGACTCCCGGTTTCGGTGTATCATATGCTGCATTTTTATATTTTTATCTGCCTTAATGAACTCGCTCGTCTTTCTTTTTCTTTTATAAGGTGATCAGATATATTTATCAGATTTGTGTATCTATATTATAATATGTCGACGTTGTTTGAAGACTTTGGGGCCATTAGTTATATTCCTGCGAATGTAGCTTTCTGGTCTACCGTTTTCCTCGGGGTCGTTTGCTTCATTATGCTCTATTTTTTGATATTCAATGTGCGTCGGGGTATTAAGAGTAAACAAAATCACTAAAGTTTTCTTTTATTACATTTTTATGTTTTCTTTTATTTCCATATACCTTTTTGAAATCAATTCTATTATTTTTCGATTCAGGATATTTGATTCTTTTATTTTCAAATATATTAGAGATTATAATATTTTAAATAATTTTAAAATTCGGGGGCATTGGGGATATGCAGGCTGAAGGGAATGGACTGGACACTGATAGTTCTAAAATTCAGGTAAATGAGCCTTCTCTTTCCAATAAAGAACATAACTCCGGAAGGGAAATGTCAGGAAATTCCCATGAATTTCACGACGAAAATGGGAATAAGCCTGCTGAAAATATGATTCATGAGGACCATCCGGAAGATAAAACAGGGCATGCCGGAGAGAAAACCCAAACCCATGAGCAGCACGAAGAGATGAAACATGGGCAGCCTGAAGGAATGAAACCTCAACCTCAAGGTCATGACCAGCACGAAGGAATGAAGCATGAGGGACATGAAATGTCCGGGGGAAAAGGTCATGAAGATCATCATGCTCATATGCTTGCAGATTTCAGAAAAAGGTTCATCGTTTCTTTTATACTGACCTTCCCGGTTTTGCTGTTCTCTCCCATGATTCAGGGTTTTTTTGGCTTTGAGCTTCGCGTCCCCGTTGCGGATATTCTTACCTTTTTGCTGTCATCGGTCGTTTATTTCTACGGCGGGTACCCCTTTCTCAAGGGGATAAAAGACGAGCTTGCAGAGAAATCTCCGGGAATGATGACCCTCATAGCCGTTGCTATCAGTGTGGCTTATTTTTACAGCTCTGCTGTGGTTTTCGGGCTTCCCGGCGGAGTCTTTTTCTGGGAACTGGTGACCCTTATCGATGTTATGCTGCTCGGGCACTGGCTGGAGATGCGTTCGGTAATGGGGGCTTCAAGAGCCCTTGAAGAGCTGGTTATAATAATGCCGTCGGTTGCCCACCTGAAGAAAAACGGCGAAACTGTTGACGTGAGTGTTGACCAGTTAAAAATTGGAGATTGGGTGCTGGTCAAGCCAGGGGAAAAGATTCCTGTTGATGGGACTGTGGTAGAAGGGACAAGCAGCGTCAACGAATCAATGCTTACCGGGGAGTCAAAACCTGTCACGAAAAAGCCGGGAAATGGGGTCATAGGCGGTTCGATTAACGGGGAGGCGGCTTTTGTTGTGGAGGTCAAAAAAACAGGAAAGGACACCTACCTCAACCAGGTTGTCGAACTTGTCAGAACAGCCCAGGAGAGCAAATCAAAAACTCAGGACCTGGCAAACAGGGCTGCTATGTACCTTACGATCATAGCCCTGACTGCGGGAGCTCTCACATTTATCCTCTGGAGCTTCTCCGGTCAGGAACTTGTTTTTGCCCTGGAGAGGGCAGTTACTGTAATGGTTATTACCTGCCCGCATGCCCTTGGGCTTGCAATTCCTCTGGTGGTTGCAGTTTCAACATCTATTGCCGCAAAATCCGGGCTTCTGATCAGGGACCGGCAGGCGTTTGAAAAAGCCCGCAGCCTTGAAGCTGTAATCTTTGATAAAACTGGTACACTCACTGAAGGCCGGTTTGGAGTAACGGATTTAGTTTCTCTCTCAGGTGAAGATGACAAAAAGAATGACAAAAAGAATGACAAAATGGATGATAAAAAGATCCTCAGCCTCGCAGCTTCCCTTGAAGCAAGTTCAGAACACCCGATTGCAAGAGGAATCCTTGAGAGTGCCAGGGAAAAAGGAATCGAGCCTTCTCATGTCGAAAAGTTCAGTTCCATTCCAGGAAAAGGAATAGAGGGCATAATTGATGGCAAGAAATTCCTGTTAGTAAGCCCGGGCTACCTTGAAGAAAAAGGAATCAGCCTGAATGGCGGGAAAATTGAATCTGAGAAAATTGAAGAAATTAAGGAGCAGGGAAAAACCGTTGTATTTCTGCTTGAAGGAGAGAGAGTGCTCGGAGCCCTTGCACTTGCCGATATTATCAGGAAAGAGTCAAGGGAAGCAATCTCAAAGCTCAAAGGAATGGGCATAAAATGCCTGATGCTCACCGGGGACAACCGCTATGTCGCTGCCTGGGTAGCGCGGGAGCTGGAGCTTGATGACTACTTTGCGGAAGTCCTTCCTCACGAAAAGGCAGCAAAGGTCATGGAAGTCCAGAAGCAGTACGTTACCGGAATGGTCGGAGATGGGGTCAATGACGCCCCTGCCCTTGCCCAGGCGGATGTGGGAATCGCTATCGGAGCAGGCACGGACGTTGCAATCGAAACCGCCGATATCGTGCTGGTTAAAAACGATCCCGGAGATGTGCTGTACATTATTGAGCTTTCCAGAAAAACTTACTCCAAGATGTACCAGAACCTTCTCTGGGCAACCGGGTATAATGTTTTTGCAATTCCGCTCGCAGCAGGAGTACTCTATGGATACGGTATCTTACTGAGCCCTGCCGTGGGTGCGGTTCTCATGAGCTTGAGTACCGTGATCGTAGCTATAAATGCAAGAGCTTTAAAGATGGGGTAATTTTATGTTTGGAATAATTCGTGGTTTGATGAAAATGCTGGCTCTGGCAGCACTGGTTTCTGCAGGAGTCAGATTCGTCTTAAAGCATGTAGGGGAAAAAGAATAAAATAATAAACAGTGAACAGGAAGCCTGATCATTTTGACTGATCATTTTGACTGATTATTTTCACAGATAAACTCAGGTCTGATTTAAAGGGGGTTAAAGCATCGCAGACGGGGAAAGCAAAAGCAATCCGTTCCTGATTATTCTGCTGGTTCTGGTAGTCGCAGGAATAGCTGTCCTTATTTTTATGTTTTGGGCTATGGGAGGTCTTTATCGTACTGGGGACGGTTTCTACGGGCGGTCTGATATTTATTCGGAAAACTGGACTTCCTATCCTGGAAGAGGTATGTATCCAGGCGGCGGAATGTATCCCGGTAGTGGAATGTATCCGGGAAGGATTTCTACTTCCTATAACAGAAGTGATTTTGAGTCAAACGGGGAGTTAATCTATTATACCGGATTTAACGAAAGCGATGAGCTTATTGAAACCGAGTATGGTCCTCACTGGCTGTACGTTCACGGAGGGAGCTGCGTTGACTGCCATGGGACTGACGGTAGAGGAGGCTATCCGGTAATGATGGGTTTTGAGGTCCCTCCGGATATCAGGTATGAAAGCCTTGTTTCTGAAGAGCACGAAGAAGAGGAAGAACATCCTCCATACACGGATGAAACCATCAAAAGGGCAATCAGGGAGGGAATTGATCCTTCAGGTGAGCCTCTTGACCTTACCATGCCCAGGTGGAAGATGACCGATAAAGATGTGGGCGATGTTGTTGAATACCTTAAAACACTTTGAGGGGAAATTCCCTCTCCTTTTTCTCCGGACATTTTGAGGTCCAATCATTCAAATAAGATCTTTTCAGGCCTTCAAATATGCTTTCATATCTTTAAACGACCTCGCATGAACCACCTTGATTCTTTCTGGAATTACCTGCCGAGTTCTTTGACTCTTTTAGGTTGTCTGATAAGGTAATAAAGAAAAGCACCTACAATATAAGTAAAAACGATAACAATAACCCAGATAAGGCGCGTATTCCCTTTATCCGTTTCTTTTCGCAGGCAGTCAACAAGGGTCCAGGCCCAGAGGATAAAAGAAAGAAGAAACATAAATCCGAAGATAATGAGAATAAGGGAATTACCGTACATTTTACTGTTTCCTGTTTTGGTTTTTTATTAGTCCGGAGTTTTTATTAATCTGGATTTTATTAGTCTGGATTTTTTCAGCCCTTTTCTATTTTCAATATACAGCCCTATTTACTTAAACAGTTTGGTTTTTCGCTTTTTTTCATTCCATCGTTCTATGGTTTCAAATTATTTTCTCAGTACTTCAGCTCTTTTTCAAATTGCCTGAGCCTGAAATTGAGTAAAAATACGGTATAAATTACCATACCTGCGAGTAAAAAAGCTCTTCCTGCAAGCAGTTCATATAAAAGCCCGCCGAGGATCAGCCCGGTTATGCTTGCAAGCCCCCCGAAACTGCTGGCAAACCCCTGTATAGTTCCCTGGTAGTTCTTCCCTGCAATTTTTGATAAAAGGGAAAGGAAAGAAGGCCACATAAGCCCGTCACCCAGTGCGAAAAACCCTGTTGCAAGATAGGTCAGGAATAGGTTTCCGGGGATAAGCAGCAGAAAGTTTGTGCCGAGCATCAGGCTTCCGAATATTATAAGTGAGGCATCTGAATATCTTTTTGAAAGCTTTGGGAGTATAGAACCCTGCACAATTATCAGAAGGCCGCTCAGGACCGTAAAGTAGACCCCCATTTTTGCGATGCCCCAGTCAAGGGCTGCGATTGCATGCAGTGGAAAAGCGGTGTAGAATATATTGAAGCCGAGAAAGATGAGAAAGTAAAGGCCGAGCATATAAGGGATATTCGGAAGCTTTAAAACTTCCCGAAAGGAAGGCTTCCCGGTTTCCCGCGTAGTCCTGCATTCCTTTATCTCGTAGCCAAAGACTTTTCGTATGTCCTCAGCATCGGCAGGTCCTTCAAGAGAACACTCTTTGTTTTCAGGGATATAAAATACGATAAGTGCGGTCCCTATAAGTGATATTACTACTGCTCCCAGTACAGGAGCCGCTTCTCCGTATGCTGTTATGCTCAAAAGCCCGGCAAGGGCAGGGCCCACTATGAACCCGAGGTTTGAGGAAATCGACATTTTTCCGAAATTTCGGTTCCTGTCTTTTTCTTCGGTAATGTCTGCCAGGTAAGCGTTGGCTACGGACACATTTCCCCCCGTCAGCCCGTCAAGAGCCCGGGCAAAGAAGAGCACTGCAAGGGGCAGGGTGAATGTAAAAGCTCCCAGGATTTCGGAGTCAACTTTAAAAAGGGTTACAACCGGAAGAAAAAGAGCTCCGAGAAAGATAATCCAGGAAAGCAGAGTTCCAAGCTGGCTTAAAAGCAGGATCTTTTTACGCCCGTAAATGTCAGACCACCTGCCAAGAATAGGGGCGCCTATGAGCTGGAAAGCAGGGTACATGGAACTTGCAAGCCCGTAAATGAAGGCATTGCCTCCAAGCCGGCTCACGAGAAATACAAGGAAGGGGAGAACGATACTGAACCCGAGTGTACCTATGAAATTGACAGTAAGGAGGGGGAGAAGGTGAACACTCTCTCCTGTCAGAGGGTCAGGACTATTTTCCTGATTCCTGCTTTCCTGACCTGTTTCCATATTTTCCGGGCTGGTTTTCATATTTACCGGCTTATTTCCGGAAGCCTTTTCCTTTGAATCTTCAGGAATCTTCCCCTCTCCCTTTTTCAAACGATATTTCAGGCTTATCAAATAAAGGTTGCTTTTCAGATAACAGTTTACTCCCTGAGAACAATTTATTTTTTAATCCTGAGGATCTCAGCCCAGTCCCGCTTCCCGCACTTCGGGCATTTGAGATACTTTTTACGTTCATAACCCCGTTCCAGTTTTTCTGTTTTGAAGTTTTATGCCAAAAATAAGGCTCCATATTTACTTAATATTTCTATGAAATCCGATGGTAACAAAATTAAACGTATATGCTGCACTAAAGTAAATAGAGAAGAATTATGACAAAAGCTGCAGCTAAAACAGGCGTGAGTCCAACAGCACTGGTTGCTATTGAACAGTATTTTCCTGCGGAGCAACGCATCATCGAAGATGACCTTGCCTATCGAATACTTCCGTTAGGCATGAGATCTCTTGTATGGCTGATGCGGTTTAATTTGTTCAGAACCTGGATGATCCGAGTTACCAGGAATGACACTCCCGGTCTCCGGGTTGGTATGTTGTGCAGAAAAAGGTACATAGACGAGAAGCTGATCGAGTCGGTCAATAAGGTTAATGCGGTCGTGAATCTGGGTGCTGGCTTTGACACCCGGGCATACCGGTTACCAGCTCTATCTAACATGCCAGTCTGGGAGGTCGATCAGCCTGAAAACATTAAGTCCAAGCAGACCCGGCTGTGTAAGTTATTCGGAGCAGTCCCGGCCCATGTAAGGCTTGTGCCGATCGATTTCGATCGAGAAGAGCTGGGCCCTGTTCTTGCGTCTTATGGCTATTCCGAGGACAGGCGGACATTTTTCATCTGGGAGGCTGTCACGCAGTATCTGACTGAAACCGGAATTAGAGCGACTTTTGATTTTCTGGCCAAAGCCGAGCATGGCAGCCTTCTGGTTTTCACATATATTCGCAAAGACTTTCTCGATGGCCGGGTCATGTACGGCTGGGAGAATATCTACAAAAAGTACGTAAGGGATAAGATCTGGCTTTTCGGGATGAACCCGGAAGAGTGGCCGGATTTTCTTGAGGAGTACGGCTGGCAGGTAGTCGAGCATGTCGGTTACGAGGAGCTTGCCGAGTGGTATATCAGGCCGTCAGGTCGGGAACTTGCTTCTACACCGGTTGAAAGGATAATCTACGCAGAGAAAGTCTAATCGAGTCCTATTGCGCGTATGCACAACTAACTTCTTCTCACTCCACGGAACGGTTTAGCCAACCTGTTTTGAGCAAATTGATGAGCAATCTCCGGTCGCGCCGGTAAAATTGAATCTCAAAATGTCAACCGTCTGATAACGTGAGATCATAAATGTGAAAAAAAGAAGTTGCCTGCGGGCTGGGACAGGCAGTTTTTACAGCCCATGAGTCACTTAAGTTTTTAAAGCTTGAAATTAGCTTTAAGTTTTCAGATCTTGCATACTTCGCTTTTCCTGAGCCAGTCAATATCGGACTGGTAGAGGAGCCTCAGGTCTTTAAGCCCAAGTTTCAGCATGGCGAGCCGGCTTACCCCGAGCCCCCAGGCAAGGACGGGTTCTTTGATCCCGAAAGGTTCTGTAACTTCTTTCCTGAAGACGCCTGCGCCTCCGAGTTCAACCCAGCCGAGGCCTTCCACGTAAACCTCAGGTTCCACACTCGGTTCGGTATAGGGGAAATAGCCGGGGCGGAAGCGGATTTCTTCGAATCCCATCCTGTGGTAGAATTCTGCCAGGAGCCCGAGCAGGTCTGCAAAAGACATGTCCTTGTCCATGACCACGCCTTCAAGCTGCTCGAATTCAGGGGTATGGGTCGGGTCAATTGTCTCCCTGCGGTAAGCCCTGTCAATACAGAAGGCTTTTACAGGCGGTTCGGGATGGTCTGCGAGGTACTTTATGGTTACTGAAGTGGTATGGGTCCTGAGCACATTGCGCCCGGCAAGTTCCCTGTCCCATATCCCGCCCCAGCCGCAGGAGTCAATGTCCCCTCCGTTCTCGTGCATTGCTGCCACTTTCTCCGGATATTCAGCCGGGAGCTGGCAGGTACTGCCGAGGTGGAAGGTATCCTGCATATCCCTGGCCGGATGGTCCTGGGGCTGGAAGAGGGCGTCGAAGTTCCAGAAAGAACTCTGGATGATGCCGCCTTTGATCTCTGTAAAGCCCATTTCCAGGAAGATCTGGCGCATCTGTTCAATCAGGCGCCTGTAAGGGTGGATTTTTGCTCCGTAGAGGGGCTTTGGAGTGATGTCGAGCCTGTAAGGCCTGAACTTTTTCCCTTTCCAGGCTCCACTCTTCAGCAGTTCGGATGTGATCTGGGCAATTTCTTCTTCAAGGACAATGCCCTGCGCTGCAAGGGCGCTTCCTGCACCTGTTATGGAAACAGTCCTGAACTTCTCTTCGTGTTTTATGACGAGTTTGCGCTTGAGCAGGTCCTTTACAGTCCCTTCATCGGCTGCAAGCTCTTCGAGAGTCTTTATCTTGCCTGCGAAAGATGTAAGGGCTTCTTCATCTTTGCCAGCAGGAGCTTTTCCCGAAGGCACCATCATCCCGTTTTCAACCTTCGCCCACCCTTTTTTTACAAGCCAACCGGTTGCAATTCCCATGGTCTGAGGGGAAAAACGGCTCCTCAGTTCTTCAAGGGAGGTAGGAGTTTTCAGGGCGTCAATTATCTGGCGCTCCGGAAGTCCTGTTTTTGAATATTTTTCTCCTTCCTTTGTAAGGGAGTAGCGTTCGAGCACTTTTTCGGAAATGGATGCAAGTTCTTTTTCCTGGAGCATGAAGGCTGCCTGCATTGCCGCATCCACCTGAAGCCCGGACTTCTCTTCCAGTTTATCGGGGGCCGCCGACCCCAGTTCCTCAAGGGCGAGCAAGACTTTTTTCTCGTTGATTGTGAGGTTATCCTGAGCACTCATATTGTAACCACGTCCTGATCTTCCTGAAATGATTAAGAATTTGATAGGTTATAAGAATTTAATAAGTATATTTTTAATTTAATTTTTGTAAATAATTCTGTACTCGTCAAGCTGTTCCCTGGCAAGTTCCCGCTTTTCCTGATGGTCTTTAAGGAAATCATGCATCTTTTCGGCTGCAAGCTGTTTGCATGAGCCGCACATCCTTGTTCCTGAGACACATTCCTGCCTGATTTCCAGCAGTTCTTTGTCATCATCAAGCAGATGGAAAAGCATCAGTTCGAAGACAGAACACTCTTCGGGCTTACCGCCAAGCTTTTTCTGCTCTTCGAGGGTTACACAGCCTCCGGTCTTTGCCTTCTTTACCTTTTTTGCCCCTTCCTTTGGGTCGTCCGTAAGGGCGATCTGGCTTTCAGGAATGCTGCTGGACATCTTTCCGCCCTGCAGCCCGCTCATGAAGCGGTGGTAGGTGGATGCAGGAGGAATGAAAGCGTAGCCTCCGAACTCGACTGCTACGTCCCTGACAAGCTTTTCAAGTCCTGCAAGATCGGGATATTCGAGTACGTCAATGTGCTCTTCATAGAGTTTTACTTTCCCGGGAATGCGTTTCTTGAGCTCCTGAAGGGCCTCTTTCGGGGCTCCTTTTCCCCTGACGCTCAGGTATTTCCTTTCTGTCTTTACGTCTGCCCGTTTCTCTACCCTGAACATGTTCATCTTGCCGGCAAGCCCCCTTGTAAGGCGGAGGTGAGGGTCCTGGTCCGGGCCCACTGGTACTACAATGGGTTTTGGTCCCCCAAATTCTTCTAACTGGGGCTGGAGGATATCTGCAGCCTGGGTTGCTACGCTTATCATATGGGAGAGGCCTGTCTCTCCTGAAAAACCGTAGATGGCGCTCAGTTCCGAGAAATTAACCTTGACCCCGAGTTCAAATGCCAGGTCTTTGACGCTTCCACAGCCTGACTGGAAATAGATAAGGCCGTCGGGTTTGAATCCGAAGGCAATCAGGCTTAATATGTATTCTTCTACCCCGATTTCCCTGCACTTCTGCCAGGAAAAGCCGCGTACCGAAAAAGCTTCTCTGTCTGCAATCCCGACAAAGGCGGAAGCTCCCATTTCCTGGTGCCAGACTATCTGGTCCATGACCATCTTGTGCCCAAGGTGGACCTTTCCGGAGGGCATAAAGCCGTCCATGACTGAAAATGGGGCACCTGTCCGCATGGCCTCTGCAATCTGTTCGTAATCACGGTGCCCGAAGATAACTTTCCTCCGCATGTACATATGCGGGGAAGGGATTTCCGGAAGTACGTTTTCAAAAGGAGAAATCCCGAATTCTTCGAATAACTTGGAATAGTCAGTGATCTCGCTTGAATTCCAGGGGTCAAGTTTAGTATTCATAAAGTCCCTCATAGGCTGCCTTTTCCGGAAAGTTGCCGCAGGCAGCTTTTTCTTGCTACATAAATAAGGGTGACGTAAATAAGGGTGTAAACCCCGCTCCGGCTAAATTGCTCTTTAAAAATACCTGCTCATATGTAAATGTTTATCTTCTGGCAGCCCTGGATACTGTCATCTACCTGTTATCTATCTGCTTTTGTTCCTTTAATATTCTCATCCGGCTGCCAGTAAATTCTGAGCAATTCTGTTTATATGCCCCGGTTATTTCTCGCAAATCTCTTCAAAAGGATAGGGCAGTTTTGCCTCTTCAGGGATCTTGTCAACGAATTCCATAAACTCGGGGTCGTGCATGGGGCTCAAACTTTTCTGCCGCTGGAAATACGGATAGCTCCTGATCCTCTGCCAGATCTCTTTTAAGGGTACTTCTTTTACATTCCCGAATCTGAAAGGGGGGTAAGGGCTTGGTTTTACATCACCATCGGCGGTTACATGCATCCAGCGCCGGCCTGCCATTGCACCCATCATCTGCCCTTCGAAATAAGTGTTTGAAAACATGCGAGGGCCTTCCGGATCCGAGTTAATCCTGTGGTACATTTCAAGGATTATTCTCCGGTCCCGGTCTGTAATCACAGGTTCGTCTCTGTTTTTTGGCATTGATTCCCAGACTGAAAACTCATGTACCCCGAGTTCCGATGCAAGGGTATAGAGGGCAGGAAGTTCCTGCATGTTTGACGGGGAGGCGTGAGTTGTCATTACAACCAGAAGCCCGGCTTCCAGAGCCAGTTTTATGGCAGAGACCGCCCGGTCGTACGCTCCTGGGGATTTTCGGGCAGCATCGTGTTTTTCGGGATTAGTTGAATAAACGCCAACCATGAGGGAATGAAGTCCGGCTTCTTTCAGTTTAAGGGCAGTTTCTTTTGAAAAATCCGTACCCCAGGTGGAACAGTTCACTATAGCGCGGTTTTTGTCCACATACTCGATAAGCTCGAAGACATCTTCCTTCAGCAGGGGGTCATTCTCGGTAAAAGTGATAATTAGGGACCCAAGTTCCAGGGCTTCGTCTATTATTCTTTTAATTGTGCCGGTATCCAGTTCGTCAGCGGCTGTTCCTGGCGGGTACCTTGAACTGGTCTGGCGGGTGAGCTCAATGGAGACGGTTTCAGGGATATATTTTCCCAGAGCTATCTGAATTTCTGCAAAAATGAGGCGCTTGAAAACGGGGCCTGGAATGGGAGGCAGCCATGCTGAAGGAACAACCCTGTCCTCCTGTATAAGAGCCGCTTTCTCCTCCTGAAGGCGTGAATTCATCTTTTTCAGTATAGGGCCGCAGGCTGCTTTCAGGGTCCCGCTTGCTGTAAGTTTCAGGGCTTTCCCTTCATACTGCTGAAGGTTCACAGACAGCCCTGGCATGGAGAACAGTTCTATATTTCTGTCCCTTACAGGAGGGTCCAGTACAGTCTTTTTTTCAGGAGTCATTTTTCCTCACAGGTGATTTTCTTACGGGTTCCTGATTTGACTGGAAAATATTTAAAATCGTCTCTGGTTTAAACCGCTCGTTTAAATCATTCCTGGTTTACCGGGCTAAACGGAGGCGTTTTTTTCAAAAAATATACTTTAAACCAGCCTCATAGAACCATTAACTCTTTAAAAATAGGCAGTGCCTGAATGTAATACTGAACACGAAATTATGTTGAATCTCAGTCTTGAAAATGAGAACTTCGGCTGTCCGGACGCGAGGACAAAATTAGTAGTCGGTCCGGATTGCCTCTTTAATTATTAAAAAAGCTTGAACCTCATGCCGCCCTTTCTGAGAAGGCAAGGTTTCCGCTGATTTTCTTTATTTTTACTTTGACCACATCGCCTTTTGCGGCTCCGGGCACGAAGACTGTGTACTTATCGATTTTTGCTATCCCGTCACCTTTGGACCCAACGGCATCTATCCGGAGTTCGTAGGTTCCGCCTTCTTCGATAGCATCCCTGACAACCACGTTGCTTACCTTTCTCTTTTTGACAGGTCTGTGAGCCCCACAAGCAGAACATTTCAGGATAAGCACTCTGTCCACCCTTACAAGCTGGGTATCAGGGCGTTCGCATTCCGAACACATAACGTATTCGTCAACATATGCCTGAATATTATCTGTAATCTGAGCTCTCGTAAACCTGCCCTGGAAGACTGCACGTGTGCCTTCTATCTTCCCTGCAGTCCCCAGTTCCCTGGTGAGATATTTCATCAGGTGGTCAGGGTCCCGGTTAAGGATGTCTGCAATGTTTCCAAAGTTATCCAGAATTGTGGTTTTACCTTCGGAAAAGAGTTTGGGTTCAGGGATTACGAATCGAGCATCAGTAGTCTCGGTGTCCGGCATCTTTGCCATTGCACGGTCCAAAAGCTCTTCGTAATCATACATTCTTTAGACTCCTTTGTAATCTTTAAGGGCTTGCCGGTTACTGTACCAGTTCTGCGCCTTCATCGATAACGATTCTGCAGGGTGTGGGCAGCTTCTGTCCAGCGTGCCAGAGAGCTTTCTTTGCAGCCTGGAAGTTCTGCTTCTCAACTGCCACTGTAAAGATCTTCTGCATTGCGTTTACCCTTGCTGCAGTACCGACATTCTTTCCAAAAGCCCTGCGCATCCCACTGGATACACGGTCAGCACCAGCGCCTGTTGCCTGTTTGTTTTCCCTGAGTACTTCGTGGGGGTAAACACGGAGCTTCATGTAAAAGCCCATCTTTCCGGCATCTCCACTCAGGTGCCTGTTTGCTGTAATACGGGCTGCTTCAAGAGCAACGTGCCTGATCTGGCATTTTTCTTCTACAAGCAGGGAAATTTTAATCGGGAAGGAGGTATTTGCTTTATCTCCCATGTCATAGTGAATAACCTGACTTCCGGGAACACCGCCCATGTATTTTTTTCTGGTAAATGAGCGCTGTCTCACGTTTCTGTACATACTTCCTGGCTTTCGTACCATAAGATTGATTCTCCTGAAATATAATGATTTTAATAGAAATTTGTTGTAACGGATTTGTTTCCGTATATAAATGTTTGCATCACGTTCGTAAGAAACTGTTTAGCAAACCATTCAGTATCAGATATGTGCATATAGAGCTACCTGCCTGTATTTACATTTATCTGTAAATCTGCCCTTGCGGGTTGGCAGGAAACTTCTGCGTCCCCATGTTCTCCGATAGGGAATTTCACGCTTGAAATTCTACAGTCCCTAAAATTTTATATATCCCTAGCTTAGGTGACTTATTCCCTACTACTTAGTGGTTTATAAGTTTTATTGATAGCCTCCGGTTGTTTATATGATGGTTCCGGATATTTCTCAAAAAATCCTGTAAGAAGCCCGAAACAGCCTGAAAGCATCATACTCCCGAAGGGTGCGGCAAAGTGCAGCTTTTTTGAAATTTCCTGCCTGACTTCTGAGCCCGGGAGCTTTTCAAGCATCTCCCTTTTAGGGCCGGTAACCATTATAGAGCGCACCTGCTCAATGCCAGGGGCTTCCTTTATATATGCACCATGCCCTCCGTCATTAAAGACTTCCTCAAAGCCAAGCGCCCCCCCGGCAAGTCTGATAACATAGTCCTGGAGTTTTTCCGGGTCCATGCTGGAACTATGATGCTCAAAAATAGCTGTGATCCTGTTTTCATTTACAAGAGCCCCAAGAGTATGCCCGTTTCCTATATTGACCACTATGGAAGGTTGGACGGCTACAGGGTCAGTAAGAGCCCCGAATATGGCTGCAGGCCCCGTATCCATGAAAATTGCCCTCGTTTTAAGGGCGGTCGTGGCTTTAAGAAGTGAATCTGCCTGGGCTTTCATGCGGGTAAAAGCCTGCGGGATTTCTTCGGGCCGGTACACAAAGTTTTCGAGTTTTCCTCCTTTATCTATAAGTTCTTTTAAAAGTTCAAACCTGTAGACTCTGTTGCTCTTATCCGGGGCGTTTCCATGGTCCTGCACTGCCACTGCGTAATTTTCCGGCATCCTGACTTCGAAATTTGAAAGTGCGCATGATACGGCACAGGGGTCAAAGTCCTGCATAACAATTTCCAGCGCCTCCCCCGAACCTGCAAGTTTTTTTGCCTCTTCCTCCGAGACAATCCGGACTCCGAAAGCCTTTACTCTCTCAAGGTTGTCATGAATGGTCAGAGCAGCTTCTTCAGTGGCATACACCGGAAGGCCTGCTTTCAGGTGAGTGCGGACAGCCCATGCCGAGGGCCCTCCTCCCATTATGTTTCCGGTAAGTACAAGCGCCTTTCCTGCCTTTGTCACTCTCCGTACTCTTTCCGCAGTAACCTTTGTGGGAGCGGGCATGACCATTATCAGGCTGTTTTCAACCTCTTTTTCCGAATCAAAGAGCAGAATATCCTGCGTACCTGTTCCTATATCCGCCGCAAGTATATGCATAACCTGAGCATTGGGCTGGTAAGTTATTAAAATATGGGCAGGCAAGTAAACATAACAGGATACGGGATAACAGGATGAATAGACATAACGTGGAAACATAATGTGGAAACATAATGTGGAACCTGAACGGGATACCCAGAACCGGAGAATAATCTTTAATCTTAATATATTGGAGAGTGCCGTTTTCATGCAAGAATCCATACCGGAAATTCACAAAAAAGACGCCAGAAAAGCTTATTCTTTTGCCATAATTACAATTTCGACCTCAAGGTACGAAAAGTATGGGGACGCAGTTTCTCCTGACGGGGCGGAAGACCTTTCGGGAAAGGCTATAAAAGATCTTCTTGAGGCTGAAGGCAACACCGTTTCTTTCTACAGGCTCGTGCCTGATGAAAAAAATGCAATTCATGATGCCGTTTTTGCTGCTCTTGGCAGCTCTGCGGATATTGTCGTAACAAGCGGAGGCACAGGGCTTGCCCCAAAAGACCTTACTATTGAGTCCGTAGCCCCTCTTTTTGAGAAGGAAATCCCTGGGTTTGGGGAACTTTTCAGGTACAAAAGCCTTGAAGAAATTGGGACTTCCGTAATCCTTACCAGAGCTTCAGCAGGTGTAATTAAAGGAAAAGCAGTATTCTGCCTGCCAGGGTCCCCAAATGCGGTGAAGCTTGCCCTCTCTAAAATCATTATTCCTGAAGCCGGGCATATTGTCAGGCATGTTAGGGAATAAATCCCTCCTTTTTTCCCGTTTTCTTTTTCCGAGATGCGCCTTTTTTCTGAAGAATTGAGAAGTTCTGTTCCTGAAGTCTGCAGATCAATTTCTTCTATTCTTCTGTATTTACGGTGATTCTTCTGACCCTGTACCGGCTCAGTAGCTGACATAGATATGGTTTGCAATTTCCCTGTCCACGGCATAGCGGGTCTGGTCTACCTCAAAGAGGTAGGACGGGGAGCGCCTGAGCAGGGTGACAGGCATGCCGGGCAGGATCCCCATTGCTATCAGTTTCTGCAAAATCCCCGTGTTTTTTGTTTCCAGATGGGAGATCTTCCCTGCTTTTTTAGGTTCCATTGAGGAAAGTGTGGTAGTTTTAAGGGAGGGATTCAGAGAGATATGTGAGTTTTCTGCTATCATTTAAAGAGTCTCCTTATGAGCTGTATTATCTTTGCTTCTTTTACAAGTTCGTACCCGCAGGAAGGGCAGCACTGCTTGTTGCAGTTGTGCAGTTTTCCGCAGCCTGTACATTTCGTTTCATCTGCTTTTTCAAATTCGCTTCCGCAGAGGGGGCAGTTTACAGTTTCACCCCCAGCGCGGTCAGCAGGGTGTTTACAATAAAGCCTGCAAGGAAAGCAGAGGGGAAAATGAAGCCGGAGATTGCAAGGGCCGTTTTAAATCCTCTCTCCTTTACTGTCATCATGAACTGGGCAACGCAGGGCATAAAAAGGGTCAGAGTGACTGCTGCAACTACAAGCTGCACGCCTGTCAGTAACCCGGCTTCATGCATTCCGTAGAGCCCTGCTGCCCCGAAGTCCCGCCTGAAAAAGCCGAAGAGAAATACATCGGCAGCATCAGAAGGCAGGCCGATCCAGATGGTCGGGTATTCCATAGCTTTCAGGGCAAGGGCAAAAAGACCTGTCAGCCTCCCTATCCAGATCAGCACGCTTGCCAGGACAAAGAGGGGAAGGACTTCCAGGAAGTACCAGTGCATTCTTGAGTAGGTCTTAACAGCTATGTTTGAAAGCCGCGGTATCCTGAGGGGAGGCATCTCCAGTATGAATGTAGGGGCTTCTCCTGGCAGGATTCTGGCAGCCAGGTATCCGATGAAGGCAAACTCAAGTACTATTACACCTGCCCAGACAATCAGACTGTTTGGGTTTCCGGAAAGAATGGAAAGAATTATGCCAAGCTGGGCCGAGCAGGGAATGGCAAGGGCGAGCAGAATGGTTGAAATCAGCCTTTCCCTTTTTGTCTCAAGAGTCCGCGTGACCATCGTAGCCATAGTTGAGCAGCCAAAACCAAGCACCATCGGAATTACAGCCCTCCCGCTGAGCCCTATTTTTTTGAACATCCCGTCAAGGAGCAGGCCCAGCCTCGGGAGGTATCCCGTATCTTCGATAACTGAGAATACGAGGAAAAAGGCTCCCACTATCGGCAGGATAAGGGCAATTGCATAGGTTACAGCCTGCGTAAATATCCCGTACTCCCCTACAAAGAGGTCCTGCAGGGCAGGGTAGGGCACAAGGGATGTGAACCAGGTGGTTACCAGGGGGTTTATGTGCTCTCCGAATACCGTGTTTTCCAGGAAGTCGACAAGAGTGCCTGCTGCAAAGACTCCTACGAAACGGTAAAGCCCGAAGTACAGGACGAGGAGGAGCACCGGGATGCCAAGCAAAGGATGGGTTAGCACGCTATCGATGTTTTCTGCGAGGAGGACTTTTTTCGTTTCCCTTTTTTTCTTTTCGGTTTTTGTTTTCTGTGCTGCTTTTTTCTCCTTTCCCTGCACTCCCATTACCTGCTCTACGATTTCGTTTACAGGCTCCTGCCTCTTGAGGGTAAACAGGTAGGACAGAGGGACCCCTGCTTTTACTGAGGCTGTTTCTGCAAGTTTCTGAAACTGCTCATTCTGAAGCTCCTCAAAATCATTTTTACCGGCCTCGCTTTTCTCATTTTTCTCACTGTTATGCCTGTATGCCTCAACGTGGCTGGACACAGAGTCAAGTGCCGTCCTGTCTCCCTGAAGTAGCAGGAGAGCAAGGGACCTTTTTGATATCCCTGTTTCTTCTGCAGTTTCCAGCAAGCCTTCTATTTCCGAGATGTACGGCTCTACTTCAGGTCCGTAATCGATTTCCCGTATATTTTTCCCCGAAGTGAATTTTTCATGAGTAAGTTTCTCATGAGAATATTCCGCAATTGCAGCTTTGAGTTCTTCAATTCCTTTCCCCTCACTTGAAACCGTGCCTACCACAGGGATTCCGAGGGACCGGCTGAGTCCCGGTATGTCAATTTCTATTCCCCTTTCCTCAGCTTCGTCCATCATGTTCAGGACAAGGATAAGGGGGAGCCTGGCTTCAAGGAGCTGGAGTGTAAATGAGAGCATGCGCCTGAGATTCCTGGCATCCACCACATGCAGGCAGACAAAGGTTTTCTCGTCAAAGAGCAGGCGCTGAGAGACTCTCTCTTCCTCGCTTACAGGGAGCAGGGAATACATTCCGGGAGTGTCGATAATTTCGTACTCCATGTCTCCTATCTTGCTTTTTCCCCGGCTGACCTCAACTGAGGTCCCTGGATAGTTGGAGACTATAGTATAATTTCCTGAAAGGGCATTAAAAAGGCTGCTTTTGCCCACGTTAGGGCTTCCTACAAGTACGATTTTGGGCAGCCCTTTACCAGGCGTGCATTCTTTTTTCCCCCGGCAGCACTTCTTCTCAGGACAGATAAGTGGCAGTTTCATGCTTTAACTCTCATTTATGCGTCATATTTATTTTTAGGTATACCTAATTTTTGACGTTTGCCATATTTAGGCATCCCTAATATTTAAGGTTAATGAAATACCTCCCGATTTTTATAGGGGCGCCTTAATTAAAAACAGCCTTGTCTAAAAACATTAATTTAAAAGGTCTCACTTAAACATATTAATTTAAAAATAGTTCCTCTAAAAAGGTTTTAAACTCAGATGGCTCTAAAAAATAGCCTTTGACCCGAGATTACGTTTTTACAGATACTTATCAAACTCTTATTTGTCTTTAATTTTTATCTCTCTGCTCATGTCTCTGAAGTATTCGAACAGGTCTTTTCCCCATTCTATTGCCCCGGGTTCGAAGCTTATTACATACTGGCGGTCAAATCTTCCGCTTTCATTAAACAGCCCCAAAATCATTATTTTATCCGAAGATGCAACGATTGCAGGGATTTCCACTTCTTTTTTGTCCATTATAAAGAGACTTGTATTTTTCATTCTGAGAAGCTCTTCTCCTTCTTTTTTGAAATCCTCGGCAAGCCGTAAGTACACAGATTCGCTCAGGACAAGGGAGATCTCAGTGCCCCTTCTGGCAAGATCCAGGAAGAAGGCCGGGAATTGGGGATGAAAATAGGAGAAAAATATAAGGATATGATTCGAGTTAGAAACATATTTCATGAATTCCGGGTTAATATCAAAAGTATGGCTCAGGTCCGGTTCTATCAGGCTATAATTTCCAAGTTCGCTGATCCGTTTCATAATATGGGGGGGAATAGGTGAGAGTTTTCTGTCTGCCCAGAATTCCTCATTTTTCTCAAAAATCTCCAGGGTATCCAGAAGAGGCTGCATTTTCTCTATAACAATCTCTCCTATCAGGCTGAGGCGATAAACTCCTTCTTCGTGGATTACAAGGTTCTGTTCTTTCAGCTTTTTTATCTGGGGAAGGAGAGCGGTTCTTGGAACCTGAAGCCTTTCAAGAATCTCCTGAGCATTCTTTGGTCCTTCCTTCAACAGCAGGAGAAAAGCTTTTCTCTTCTCTGAAAACAGGATCAAATCAAGCAAGTTTGGGTTCATTTACAGTCGCCTCCCTGAAGTGGAAGAGGGGTTTTATGCTCCGTTTTTGGTTCTCTATAGCGTTAATGAATATCAAGCCGATAATAAAGATGTCGAAATTATGTGAAATCCCTGTCCATGTTCGGTATCTATCAACGCAAAAAGCCCACATACGGGTGAAATAAGTAATTTATAAAAGAATTGGAAACCAGCTGATCCCCGAAATTGGGCTCACCGGGAAACTTTGATATAGATGCCGGTGAGAATGGGTGAAATCATACTCAAGGGTAAACTAGCTTCAAGGTAGAAGGAATTATTTCATCGATGTTGTGCATTTCTTATCACATTGATGATGTGAGCTTTTTATAATTAGCAGGCGAGTTTTATCATTAGCGATGTGAGGAAGGGCAATGGAGAAAGAAAAACTATACCAGCTGAAATCCGATGCAAGCAAGATCAGTCCTATTCTTAATATTGGAAAGAATGGGGTCACTGAAACTTTGATCGAAGAACTGAACAATAAGTTGAAAGTTAACAGGCTTGTAAAGGTCAGGGTACTCAAGAGCGCAGAAGAAGGAAAAGATTTGAAAACGATCGCAGCTGAGATTACCGCAGCTACAAGATCCACACTGATTGACGTACGCGGCAGGACAGTTGTGCTGTACAGGTAATGATTTTAGGGAGCAGGCATACTTGATTAGCGTTACTTGATTAGCGTTACTTGATTAGCGTTACTTGATTAGCGTTACTTGATTAGCGTTACTTGATTAGCGTTGTTTAAGTTGAAGTTTTTGAGTAACAGTATTATAATTAAGGGTACTTAAGTAGCCGAAGTATGCCTCCTTTAACCTTCTCCCTACGATGTCTTTTTTTCGGGTAGCATTACAGACAAGAAGTTCGCTTTCAGAGGCAAAGAACACTTTCTTATCTTTCATACTGAAGAACAAAGTTTTTCTGTAGAAGTGCCTCTAATAGTTAAGGTTCGTAAGTGTGGGCTCGTTTAAATACAAAATATTATGTAACATTATTATATATTTCATCAGTATTATGTACATTTCATCAGTATTATGTAAGTTACTTATATTAAAAAACAATTAGCTGTAAAAGTTTATTCGTACACAAGCCCACATTGCCTCATCATTTGAGGTTGATTTCCATGCCGCTGTACGTCAAAATTAATGGATAAACGCATTAAGATCATCATTTAAGATCAGTATAAGATCATCATATAAGCACTAAAGTGCCTGAAACCCCCTGAGACGGTTGAGCTGGGATACTTCTGCTTTCCTTTTATTTTCAGATACAGCGGGGCAGATCGCACCCTACCATCCGGAGAGATTATCATGCTTGAAGATGAGTATCAACTTGACTTTTTCAAAAACAACGGTTTCGTCCGGAAGCAGTGCCAGAAATGTGGCAAATTCTTCTGGACACGTGACCCTGAAAGAAATACTTGCGGAGATGCGCCCTGTGATCCCTATTCCTTTATAGGAAGCCCTGTCTTTTCCAGGGAATTCGATCTTTCAGAGATGCGCGAATACTACCTTTCCTTCTTTGAAGCAAGAGGGCATACAAGGATTGATCGCTATCCTGTGGTCGCTCGCTGGAGAGACGATATTTACCTTACCATTGCTTCAATTGCAGACTTCCAGCCCTTTGTAACTTCAGGACAGGTTCCACCTCCTGCAAACCCCCTTACGATTTCCCAGCCGTGTATCAGGTTAAACGACCTGGATTCGGTGGGCAGGAGCGGACGCCACCTGACAACTTTTGAAATGATGGCGCACCACGCTTTCAACAAAAGGGACAATGAAATTTACTGGAAGGAGCATACCCTGGAACTCTGCGATGAGCTCCTGAACTCTCTCAAGGTAGACCCCTTTGCTGTAACCTACAAAGAAGAGCCCTGGGCAGGCGGAGGCAATGCCGGGCCCTGTGTAGAAGTCATTGTGCATGGGCTCGAGCTTGCCACCCTTGTTTTCATGGACCTGAAGACCGACAAAAAAGGAGATGTCCTGATCAAGGGCGAGACCTATTCAAAGATGGACAACTACATCGTGGATACCGGATATGGTCTTGAGCGGTTTGTCTGGGCTTCAAGGGGTTCACCTACTATTTATGATGCTCTTTTCCCCGGCATAGTAAACGAACTCATGGGGCTCGCAGGGCTTGAACACGAACTGAATAACCCTGAGTATGCAAACATCCTGGCGCAGAACGCACGGCTTGCAGGGTTTATGGACGTCAGTGAAAAGGCAAACCTGCTGGAACTCAGGAAAAAAGTGGCCTCTAGCATTGGGATGACAGTGGAAAAACTCTCTGCTATCATGGAACCTGTCGAAAAGGTCTATGCGATCACTGACCACACGCGCTGTCTCACCTTCATGCTCGGGGACGGAATCATTCCCTCCAATGTCAAAGCAGGTTATCTGGCACGCCTCGTCCTGAGAAGGACGCTGCGCATGATGAAAGACCTTGATATCAGGATTCCACTCGCCGAAATCGTGGACATGCACATAAAGAACATGCCCGAGTACCCTGAGTTCAGGAATAACTTCCCTGTCATTAAGGATATCCTGGAATCAGAAGAGGAAAAGTTCAACGCTACCATGGAGCGGGGACGCAGGATCATCCATAAATCGGCATCCCATTTCAAGAAGACCGGAGAAAAAATTCCTCTCTCCCAGTTAACCGAACTCTACGACTCACACGGAATACCGCCAGAGATGGCAAAAGAAGTTGCAGCCGAGATCGGGGTCGGAGTGGAGTTCCCTGACAATTTCTATTCCATTATTGGTGAATTGCACAACAAAGCTGAGGAAAAGGAAGAACAGGTAATTCCTTTTGCAGAAAGGCTCAAGCACCTTCCTAAGACCAAACGCCGCTTCTATGACGAACCCACCCGTCTGGAGTTCGAGGCAGTCGTCCTTGATGTGTTTGATAACCATATCGTGATGGACAACACATTCTTCTATGCGGAAGGTGGAGGGCAGCCTGCAGATCTCGGGACCGTCACTGGTGGAGATACCGTTTACAGGGTTGTGGATGTTCAGGTCTATGACGGTGTAATCGTACACACAGTTGACATTCCTGACAGGGGACTTGAGATCACCAAAGGCGATATTATCACTGGAAAGGTCGATGAAAAGCGCAGGATGACCCTTGCAAGGCACCACACAGCAACCCATATTGTAAATGATGCAGCCAGAAAGGTTCTAGGAAAACACATCTGGCAGGCTGGTGCCCAGAAGTTTGAGGACCACTCCAGGCTTGACCTTTCCCATTACAGACACATCTCTCCTCAGGAAATCAGGCAGATCGAGCTTCTGGCGAACCGCACGGTTATGGAAAACAAACGTGTGGTTACGGAATGGATGATGAGGACTGAAGCTGAGCAGGAATACGGCTTTGGACTCTACCAGGGCGGAGTGCCTCCAGGAGAGAAGATCAGGATTGTAAAGGTAGGAGACGATGTGGAAGCCTGCGGTGGGACCCACTGCCTGAGTACTGGCATCATCGGTCCTATCAAAATCCTGAAGACAGAGAGGATTCAGGACGGAGTAGAGAGGATCGAGTTTTCAGCCGGAGATGCAGCAGTTCGCGCCATGCAAAAAATGGAATCTCTCCTTGTTGATTCCGCAAAGACCCTGAGCGTGCCTCCGGAACACCTCCCGGTAAGTGTGGATCGTTTCTTCGGGGAATGGAAAGACCTCAAGAAAGAAAACGAAAGGCTCAAAGAAGAACTTGCCCGGTCCAGGGTTTACAGGATGCTCGGGGATGCTTCTGAGGTTGCAGACTTCAGGGTTGTTGCCGAATCTGTTGCGGGAGCAGATTCTCTTGAACTCCAGAAGATAGCTACGGAATTTCTGAAACATGAAAATGTAGTTGCTCTTCTCGCAAGCGATGTCGAAGGCGTCAAGCTTGTAGCATCTGTCGGAGAAAAAGCCCTGAAATCAGGAATCAATGCCGGTGGCCTTATCCGTGAGATGTCAAAGATTGTCGGCGGAGGCGGAGGCGGAAAGCCTTCCTTTGCAATGGGCGGCGGAACTGATCCCACAAGGATACAGGACGCTCTTGCCAGAGGGCTTGAGCTTGTGAAAGATGCCTGCAAGCAAGCCTGAAAACCGAATGGACCTCTCAGGTTTAATGGCTCAATCAAACCCGATTGAGCCGAAAAATCAATGCCGATACCGGGTTTTTAAAGCCCGGTTCTTTTTACCTTTTTAGTTTCTGGATTTCTCTCTTTCAGATCTTTTTATCCTGATGTCTTTTTTTAGAATTTTTCCAATTATAGGTGATCCGTAGTTAATAGGTTGAGACTATTAAGGAGCAACCATAATGGCTTTCCCAGTCTTTCCGTTCTTGCACCCTGAAGCTGCTGGAAGCGGTGGGCTTTGAGCAAATTAAAGTGAACTGCTTCAGTCGCAATGGTTAATCGGGTCTCAAAATATCACCCGCTTACCAGTGGACGATTAAATTAGAGATTCTAACGTAAACATTCCCCTTCATTCTGTCCAGCTTCTATAACAACGGAAGGCACGGAAAGCATGGGGTAAAAGAGTATAGATAATGTCTTTCCGTGTCCTTTCGTGTTTTCGGTGGTTAATTCATACCTTAAAAAGCACTTCACAGAGAATTGCAATCCCGTCTTTTACAAAGAGGTGTATGGTTTTCTTCCCTTCAAGGCCTTTTTCGACTTCGTTTCTGACTTCCCAGTAGTCTTCGGGTTTTACGCCTGCCCGAAGCACGACACTTCCAACGTTCCTGTCTTTCAGGAACTTATTGATTTCCCTGGGCTCAAAGGGGGTGACCTTCAGGACCAGGTAGTGATGTTTGATCATGGACTGCTTTATCAAGGCATCAGAGGTCAGCAAAAGCCTCTTTTTGTCAACCCTGAATAGCTCGAAAGCCCCTACAATGGGTCCTGCCATCTGCATCATGGATTCCACAAGTTCAGGCAGCAGCCCTGCTGCAACAACAGAGGGTTCTGGTTCATAGGCGCAGAGTTTCATCTTTTCCGTTTCCCTTATCTGCGGAAGCGGCACATTCTTTGAGACCAGTCCTTCGCCTGCAGGAAGAGCCACAGCGAGCCGATCATACTGTTTTAACCCGCCGAAGTAGAGAGTCAGGCGGTTGAGCTGCCCTTCCAGGGAAATATACTCTTTTTCGCAGTCAAAAGGAATCCTTTCCGGCGGCATCTGGGGTGGAGCTTCGAAGGCGAAATTTTTTGTCTTTTCCCCATAAGCCGAAATTACATTCGGGATTCCGGGCTCAAGGCTTGAGACATGCCTCTCATCCTCTTCTGCCGGGCGGAACGGGTCCGAAAAAACGACATCTACTGCCGGGATCTGCTCTATAACTTTCGGGTCAAGGGCATCCCCACAGATGAATTTCACATTGTTAAGCCCGTACATCTCGCAGTTCTGTTTTGCATACTCGATTTTCGCGGGGTCGATTTCCACTGCATATACAAACTCACACTGCTGCGCAAAGAAGACGGTTTGCCCTCCTATCCCGCAGCTGATATCAGCAAGAGTCTTACATCTCAGGCGCTGCGCCCTGTAGCGGGCAATAGGCTCAGGGGTTGCAAAGCGCACGCTTTCCTTATCCCCGTGCAGGGGTTTTTCAAATTGTTTTCTCCGTGCCACGTCGATCAGAGGAGTAGTAGGAGTTTTATGGGATTTAAAGGCAACTGAAAAGGAAGGTTGTATCACTTCCCGAGTTCCGAACCTTGTTTTAGTGGAGATTGCTCGCGAATTAGATACACCTGGAGATTTCAATTATCTCTGTATTTTTTCCTGGCTCTATCGGCAGAAGGACCGGATCACAGTGCTTTCCTGAAAATTGATGACCTATTTAGCATTCATAAAACCTTAGCAGAAAACCCGTTAAATTTTAGATTTAGCGGGTAGTTGACTTTCTGTTTTCAACTGATCCCTTTCTGTTTCCAACTGATCTCTTTCTGTTTCCAACTGATCCTGGGCCATAAATATGGGGTTAGAAAATTAAAAAAAGATAAAAATAGTTTCGAATCAGTAAATGTTAAACTTACATTTTCCACTTCTCTATCTGTTCTTCACGCCATTTCTCGATCGCTTTCCATATTGGCAAAGGATCAATGCCATGAACTTTGATATATTCATCTCGCATATACTCGTTCATATTGCCGTCTATGAAGCGTAATGTAGCTTTATCTGGCTGCAACCTTGCTCCTGCCGGTACTGCTACAGGGTCTACACACACCTCTGCACAGTAGCGCCACTCTTCTCCGCCGCCTGTTGACTCTATCCTGAACGGCTTTCCGCAGTTTGGACAGACTCCAATCATTGTCCGATCATCTTTTTTATCCATGTTTCCCCCCATGGCAAGAAATGCCAATCTATCTAAAATTCATGGACTATTATATATCCTGTTTTATATATCTCTTTTGTCTATTGTTTCAATCCTTTTTTCAGTGGGAAATGCCTCTCTACGGGTTTTTTAACAAATTGATAATTTTCTCCTCAGGCCAAGATATAATATTTGACCAAAAATGGTTCTGATTCTCAAAAAGAGTCGGAAAATTCCGGCAATTCTACGTTAATTAGAAAAGAAAATGAATTCTACGTTAATTAGAAAAGAAAATGTAATGAAGGGAGATTTGAATTATTCTCCCTTTATTATCCTTGCAATGTCGTCCCCGACATCTGAGGTGGTGCTCTTGCCGCCCATGTCGTAGGTTTTGACTTTGCTGTCCAGGATATTTCTCTGGATTGCACTGACTATGTTGTCTGCAGCTTCCTTTTCTCCAAGCTGTTCTATGAGCATTGCGCCTGCCCAGATTGTGGCAATCGGGTTGACTTTGTTCAGGCCTTTGTATTTTGGGGCTGAACCGTGGATTGGCTCAAACATGCTTGTGCCGTTCGGGTTGATGTTTCCGCCCGGGGCAAGGCCGAGGCCGCCCTGGATCATGGCGCCGAGGTCGGTGATGATATCTCCGAACATGTTCGGGGTTACTACCACATCGAACCATTCAGGGTTTTTCACAAACCACATTGTAATGGCGTCAACGAAGTTGAAGTCCGTGGTAACGCCTGGGTGCTTTTCAGCAACCGCGCTGAACTCTTCTCTCCATAGGCCGTAGATGTCGGAAAGAACGTTTGCCTTATCAACAGATGAGACGTGTTTTTTCTGTTTTTCTGCAAGGTCAAAGGCGTACTCGATAACTCTTTTTGTACCTTCTTTGGAGATAAGGCCGATCTGGTACCCAATTTCCTCGCTGTCGGTCTCGATATCAAGGCCGAATTTTGCAGAGTAGAGTGTCCTTTTGACTTCAAGGAGGTCTTTACTCTCTCCTTTTTTTGCCCTGCCGCCGATTCCTACGTAAAAGTCCTCGGTGTTTTCCCTGACCACGACAAAGTCGATGTCTTTTGAGGTCTTATCCTTGATTGGGGTCCAGACTCCTTCGAGGAGTTTTATCGGGCGCAGGTTGACATACTGGTCAAAGTAAAAGCGCGCAGTTAATAAGATTCCCTTTTCAAGAACCCCGGGGGCAATCCTCGGGTCTCCGATGGAGCCAAGGTAAAGGGCAGGGTAGCCGGATAATTCCTTTAAGGTCTCTTCCGAAATCAGCTCTCCCGTTTCCAGGTAGTGATCTGCTCCATGCGGGTATTCAATCCATTCTACATCAAAACCGAATCTCTCGCCTGCGGCATCAATTACTTTTCTGCCTTCAGCGATGATTTCTGGGCCTATCCCATCTCCGGGGAGGACCGGAATCTTATACTGCGTCATGTTTGTACTCCTTTCAAATTTACAGGCAAAACTGCCTTTTTACTACGAGATGTCAAACGTGGATCAGGTCTGTCTTTGGACAGGTTTCCTGTTTTTCAGCGCTCAGAGACCAGTTTCCGGGCATACTCTATAAGCCCTCCCCCATCTACGATCTCGCGGACGAAATCCGGGAGTGGGGTTGCCTGGTAGGTCTCTCCTTTTGTTTTGTTTTGAATGACCCCTGTTGCAAGGTCTACTTCAAGTTCATCTCCGTCGTCGATCTTGTCCGTGTCCGGGCATTCAAGGACAGGGACTCCGATATTGATAGCATTCCTGAAAAAGATCCTTGCAAAAGACTTTGCGATCACACAGGATACCTTTGACCCTTTAAGGGCAAGAGGGGCGTGTTCACGCGAGGATCCGCAGCCGAAATTGCTTCCTGCGACCACGATGTCATTTTCATGAACATTTTTTGCAAAATCAGGGCGTACGCCTTCAAATGTATACTTAGCAAGCTCTCCCGGGGTATTGAAAATCAGGTACCTTCCGGGAATTACTGCATCCGTATCCACGTCATTTCCGAATTTCCAGGCTCTTCCTTTCATGAAATCACCGTAATTTGCTGTAATTAAACGCTGTTGATTAAATGTTCACGATCTCTAAGGTAGGATGCCCGTTACTTCAGTGGCGGGAGGTATTCCTTCCACTTCCAGGTATTCCTTCCACTTTGTTGGATCTCTCTACTCTGCTTTGGAAACGAATTTCCTTTGCAGGTTACACGGTTTTGGAAAACCGTCTCCTCTCGCCAATGTTGGACATGCTTGTTGTGTGTAACACACCGCCCCTACCTCTCAGGACTTTTGATGTTACACGATATGGAAGTGGACTGAGGAAGCATCCAAATGTATCATGACATATCCAACGGAGTCAATTAAGACTTAGGCTGGTCAATCAAGGCTTGCCGAAACAAGCCTCCCACTTTAGTGGGGGGTTATTGACAGCCTGTGACTCAGCTAAACTCACAGGGTTGAAGTATCACAGGTAATATTTAAATTATTTTCTGACAGGTTATAAATATGGTTAACAATTCCTACCGTTTTACGGTTAGTTTTGCCCGGAAAACTTTAGTAAACAAATACTCTGCCTTAAGCAAATTGCTCTGGGTTTTGAGCTGTTGTTTCTTCTTTTTCCTCTCTTCAGGGCTCAAGAGCACTTGGCTCTCCTCCTCCGTGCCAGCTCCTCCTCGGGCGGATGCGCACCATATGGACAGATTCCGAGTGGTCATCTACTATCAATGCAGCTCCCCTTTCACTCCCCATTTTCTTCAGGTATGCCCTGAGGCTTTCCTGCATATAAAGGGGTCTGGAGGTTTCAAGGGCAAGAATATCATCACTTGAGGTGAGGCGGTGGCAGATAAGAAGGTCGCTCTGCGAGACAACATCAGGGTGAAGGCTTGCAGGTCTCTGGGTTGCCAATACCAGGGAGAGGCCGGGCTGCCGGCCCTGCCTGAGGCAGCGGTTAATAAGCACCTCCGAAGCAAGGCTTTCTCTCCCCGCGGGGACGAAGATATGTGCCTCATCTATGAAAAACCAGACCATGGGGAACTCTTCTCCTTCCGATTTTTCTCCCATCTGCTTTTTTTCATAGGCCCTTCTTGCCTCAAGCCTCTCTGCATAAAGCCTGCCTGCAAGAATTGATACTGCCGCAGCACAAACGTTTTCGTTTTCAAGGGCGCTTACATCAAGGACTGTTGTCCTGCCCCCTGATATTAGTTCTGATAGAGGCGTCCCTTCCTTTGAAAACAGACCCCATGACTTCACAGCCCTTAAATAGTTTTCAGCAGCCCCTTTAGATGCTGAATCCGAACGCGTATCCAGGAATATCTCGCTGATAACGTCTTCAAAAGAATATGGTTCGCTTCTCTCCCGGAGGGATTCAATAGTCCTTACGAGCATAATTCCAAGAGGAGAAACCTCTTCAATCTTGAGAACCCTGCACCACTGGCTTCCGGAGAGCTCCCGGATTGAAATCGAAAAAGGCTTTACCTCTATGTTTCGCTTTTTATAGGCTTCGACCTTTCCTGCTGGTACGAAAACCTCGGTTTCGAGTCCTGTGGGTACAATGTCCCAGTTTTTTAGTCTTCCTGCCTCGGAAGCATTCGGATAACTCATTGTCCAGAAAATTCCCATGGTATCGATAATAAGGGACGCAAGTTTTCCCTTGATGGCGGGAGGGAGAAGGGCAAGTTCTTCCAGCATGCACCCCATCGTATAGGATTTCCCGTATCCTCTTTTCCCACAGATCAAAACAGCATGAGGTTTAAGGGCATCCAGATAAACGGCAGCTCCCCTCGAATGGTCAAGTGCCATATAGTTTCCAAGAAACAGGAGCCCTTCTCCATCATTTTCTTCGTTACCAAGAATGCGCAATGTCCCGCTGAATTTTCCTCCAAAAGCAGGTCTGAACTCTTTATTTTCCCCTTCAGGCATCCTTGATAGTATCGGACTGATAACTACTTAAAATAATTTGTTTAGATTGGGTAAAATAAAAGTCTCTATCTTTAAGTTTTTCAGGCTTGGATCTCGTTTTGAGGATCCTTTTTAAGGCTCTTCGCTGTTTTGTATGGATTGAAAATAATTGTTCAGTTGGGACGCGACCACACTAGAAAGATAAACATTTCTAGAAAGATAAACATTTATCTTGAATGTGATTTCCCACTATAAATTTTTTCAAATATTATCTGTGTGCATCTCCAGATTCAGGAAGTGAATATAAATTACCCACTTGAAATAGTGATGAACCAAAAAATCTTCTATTTAAGAAAAAGGGGTAATCAGGGATTGAAAGACCATTCCAACCCTGAATATCTAATGAAAAATTGAATCATTTGAAAGTTTCTGAAGATTTCAGTAACTTCAAAATACTTCAGTAGCTTCAGGTTATTATCTTATCCAGCTGGTTTGTCTGGGCTGCCTTTTTGATTTCCTGAGCTATTCTACGTCCGGTCGAGAGGTCTTCCTGGATCAGGTCTGCGTAAGGGGAACCTGAAACGTAAAGGTTTGTTCCTGCAACAATCCTGGCTGAAATCTCAAATACCTTAATCTCAAGCTCGTCCGTAAACACCGTTTCAAGGCAGAAAGCCCCTATCATCCCGCCGAAAAGGCCAAGGGATTCTTCAACCACTCTTTCTCCAAGAGAGAAGATCAGAGGCAAGAGGGATTCCCTTGCGACGAGGGGTACGTTTCCTGTAACCACATATGTCGGGCGGATACCTGCTTCTATAAGTTCTCTGGGAGAGCCAAGCCTGAAGATCTCATCGGCATTGGATTCTACCCTGCGGTCCATGCTAAGAAGTTCAAGGCTTCCTTCGCTTAAGGTATATCCTTCGTTTCTGATCGGGGAGTAGAAGTAATGCAGGTAATAGCGAGTTCCTGTAATGAACTCCTGGATAGTGTGTTTCTGCGTGTGGTCAACGAGTTCCTCGAATTCCTCGTAGGTTTTTGCAACGAAGAAGCCTTTTCCTCCTCTTGCTCCGTCGTACTTAACCATCACAGGCCCGTCGATATCGTGAGGATCATCTATTTTTCCGGGCATGTGGATGCCTGCTCCGAGGAGCCATTCCCGTTCTTTATTCCGGTCCGACTCCCACTCCAGTACAGCCCTGTTCCCGAAGGTAGGCACAGCCATCTCTGCAAAATTCTCCGTGCCCAGGTAAGCAACAAATGAACCGTGCGGGATAATGATGGTGTTTCTTTTTCTGAGCTCCTCGGCCTTATTCATGATATCTGCATAACTTTCGACAATAAGGTACTCGTCGGGTTTTGCTTTGGGAAATGCCTCGTAGAATTTGGGCGGTTTGCCAACGCAGATCCCAAGAGTTCTGAAACCTTCTTTTCTAGCTCCATCAAAAATTTGAAGGCTTGAGTGAGAACAGACGGTTGCAATAGTAATGTCTTTTAAATCGTAATTTTTCAGAAATTCAAGAATCTGCTGTTTTGTGATCATAATTGCTACCAGCGGAAAATTTAGATTAGAATATACAATGTTATATTTAAGGTTAAGGGAAGGATTCTATATATAAATATAGTAGTGGATCTATAATAACCCGCGGAAAATAAAACTTTATATCAAGATCGGTGCAAAGTACAGTATAGAGTATAATTTAAAAATACTGATAATAAGGTTTATTAACTCAGGAAATACGCATGAACGGGCTTGAAGACAGAGAAGGTTTATCAGAAACCGGCGAGCCTCCCCAGGGGCCTGGATCCGGGGAGCAGGATAACAGGGTGCTTGTTCTCCCTGTAAACGGTGACTCAAGAAAACTTACCCAGATCCTCTCCAACGAAACATCCGTGAAGATCCTTGAACTTCTCGGAAAGAAAAGCATGTCTGCAACCAATATTGCAGAAGAGCTGAACCTCCCCCTTACTACGGTCAAATATAACCTCGATTCTCTGGCTGAATCCGATCTGATTAAAGTCAAACAGATAAAATGGAGCCAGAAGGGGAGGCAGGTCAAAATCTATGAATCAGTGGAAAAGCTGATCGTCCTCGTCCCTTCAAGAAATTCTATGGACAAACTTTCCATTATAAGTTTGCTGCAGAAATACATGGGAGTAATAGGGGCAGCTTTCTTTGCAGCTGCAGGAATAGAGTATCTCTCAGTCTACCTGCGGGCAAAAAGTATCATCGATGCCACTGCTCCTTTGCGGAGGGGGATCACGGGCCCCGCAAATGAGGCTTATCCAGAAGCAATGATTATGGGGGACGTTGAAAACGAAAGCTTGAGCCCTAAAGCAGAGGGTTATGAGTCTACTTTTGACCAGGCAGTGCCAGAAGAGGCGGCAATGAACGCAAGCCCTGAGCCTTTTGATGGACAGCAGGTAATGGAAGGTGGGAGCGCAGAAAATCTGTCTTCGGGGGCGGAAGTTCTCCAGGAAGAAGCGGTTGCGGAAGTCTCTGTCCCGGAGACTCTGGACTCAACTCCGGAACTGCCTGCCGTCCCTTCCGAAGGGCTCACACACTTCGGAGGAATCCATGGGTTTTATGATTCCCTTTCTCTTCACCCGGGGGTCTGGTTCCTTTTCGGGTGCATCTTTGTAATATTTTTGGTGATTTTAAGAGAAGTCTATTATAAGAAAAAAACCAAGTAATCAGGGATCGTATGAGAGTCGCTTTAAAGCTTGCATACATAGGCACCGAGTTTCATGGATCCCAGATCCAGCCGAATGTCGAGACCGTGGAGAAAGAACTCTTCAAGGCTCTTCGGAACCTCAGGATTATAGAAAGCCCCAAATCTGCTAATTATACTTGTGCGGGCAGGACTGATGCAGGAGTTCATGCCTTCGGACAGGTCATCGCTTTTGATACGGATAAACCGAACCTGGCAATTCCCAGAGTCATCAACTCCGAACTTCCTCCAACCATATGGGCATGGGCTCATGCGGAAGTCCCCTGCGACTTTGATGCCAGGAGGAGTGCGGTTTCCAGGCACTACCGCTACGTGATGAGCGGCGAAGAGTACGATATTTCAAAGATCAGGGAAGCTTCAAAACTGCTGCTCGGAACCCATGATTTTGAAAATTTTTCCCGATCAGACGGAGAAAAAAGTACTGTTCGTACTCTGGAGAGAATCAATGCCCGTGTAGATGGGGAACTTACAACGATTGAAGTAGTTGGCAATAGTTTTCTCTGGAACATGGTCCGAAAAATAGTGACCGCCCTCTCAATGATCGGAAAAGGGGTGCGTGATAATGACTGGTTGCTCCAGATGCTAAATCCCGAGATTTATGAAGAAGGAATTGAACCGGCTCCTCCCTATGGATTAACCCTTATGGGAGTAAACTATGGGGGAAATATAGAATGGATTGAAGATCATTACTCAATCAAGCGGGCAGGTGAGCAGAACCGCAAACGCATTCTCAGGTACAGGGTAATGGCTGAGGTGCTGGAAGAACTGATTTCCCATGAGTAATAAGTCTATTTAAAGGTGAAAAGTCACCTTTCTATCTTCCCTTCCATTTTCAAACAACTTTTACCTTACTTTATTCTATATCCTTCTGGAAAATAGTTATTATCCGTGTGAGACTCCTGTGTACTCTCTGTACATAAATCTCAAGAACCTTAAGTCCTGCCTTCTCCCCGTATTCTAATGAGGCCTTGTCCGAGACAACAACTGCGATGCCCCCGGGTTTTAAGACGCGGTGGATTTCTTCAAGGGCGCCGGAATATAGCTCTTCTAAGGACCCGGCAAGGATTGCTGCCGACCTTCCGTAGGGCGGGTCGGTGACGACGGTATCGATTGTAGAGTCCTTTAGCGGGATCCTGCAGGCATCTCCCTCCATCAGGATGTAGTCCAGTTCATAGGCTTCCAGGTTCATGTGAGCCCCAAGGACCAGTTTTTCCTGGGCATCTATTCCTATGACCCTTGCACCCACAAGCCCGGCTTCTACAAGTATGCCTGCAGTGCCGCAGAAAGGGTCAAGGAGGAGCTCACCCGGCTTTATCCCGGAAAGGTTTGTAAGGGCGCGGGCAACTCTTGGCATAAGTACGCCAGGGTGGAAAAAAGGCTTGTTCTGGGGGGTCCTGGCTTCATATGCGCTCCTGTCAACCGAGGACAGTAGAGTCCCAAGTACAGCTTTTTCACTCAGGATGAGCCGGAATTCTACATCAGGGCTCTTCAGGTTTGCCCTGAACCCTTTCCTGTAGATGAATCCTCCAATTTTCTGCTCAAGGGACTCGCACGGAAAGTCAACGTGGTGTTTGATCCTTTTTGCCCTGACAACAAAACTTTCTCCTTCCCTGATATATTCTCCAGGTTCAAAGGCTTCAGCAAGCTTCATGACCGCATCAGGGTTGTTTTCGGTAATCCCTACAACTTTCAGTACATGGTGGGTCATTGCCAGCCTTTCAGTTACAGGACCTTTAAGGGCTCTTTCAACATCCTCTTCTCTGCCTGCGATATCCACTACAAGACACTGGTCTACTCTTGCATGGGGCCGGAAATCAAGCCTCTCAATTTTGAGGCAGGCAAGGATTTCGGCAGCTGGCAGTTCTTCGTGCTCTCCAGAGAGTTCAAAAGCGTATAACATTGATGATCAGAAATAAGTTGATTAATATAGTTCAAAATGATCTTCAGGCAGAGTGAAATAGTCTAACGAAATTCAAAATAATTTCTTGCAGATTAGGGGACAAAATATAAAATATCATATATTTAAAATTGTGTTAAGCCTGTGTTTTTATTTAAGTTTGTTTTTTCATTCGTGTTTTAAGAAAAAAGTTTCCTGAACAGGGGGCAGCCTGTAAGAGATCAATATCTGATAGATCCGCGTGTAAGAGATTACATTCAAGAGGTCTGCCTGTGAAGCAGGTTCTATCCTTCAAAATATCCTTCAAAATATCCTTCAACACATTTTTTCAAGGGCTTCCCTGCCAGTCATTCCTATCTCAATTCCAAGCTCTCCGGCAAACTTTGTTACCTCGACAACAGTGGCTTTGAGCATATCTTCAAAACTCTGCACACCTTTCACTTTTGCTGCCGTATCCCCAAGGGTCTCAGCGGCACTGACATTAAGATAGCCGCACATCAGAAAACCCTTCTCTGCCCTTATAACCAGCAGAGGATACTTCTGCATCTCAAATCGGAGGCCAAGTGCGCACCCGTTTTCAAGTGGAATCTGTTCAATGAGCATGTTTTTCTGAATAAGCTTCAAGCCAGATTAACTTTTGGGCTCGGGTCCGGTTCCGGCGTCGGTCAGGCTCCGTTCAGGCTCCGATTTATTTTTTTGAGGATATTTTTGAAAAACCCGGAGGGTTGACTGACTTCAGCTTTTTCTCCAGCAGTCAGGGTCTTGTTTTCCCCTGCTCCGTTTTCGTTCTCTACACTCTTATTCTCCGTACTCTTATCCCTATTCATTTCCATAGCCAGCATTTCGGCTTTAAGGCTTTCATTTTCCGAAAGCCATAGTGTAATGTTTTTTTCAGGGCCGAAGTTCCCTCTCAGTAATGTACGGTTATTTTCAAACTCAAGGCTTTTATTCTCAAGACCTTCCGTTAATTCTGCATCAAGGCCCTGCGGGAGAGTAATCGTAACATTTGAGTTCGGAGTGCCCATAAGCCATATGTCTGTTCCGGGGCCTGCTTCTTCTTTGAAACTATAGGTTACACTGGCGCGGTTTGTAATTGACGAGGTTTTATCAGTCCTTCCGAGGGTTTCTTTTGAGATCCAGAACTCAACGTCTCTTAACTCAACAGTATCCGAAGTCGAGTTGAGCCTTACATCAGGTTCTTCTTTTATGGCTTTCTCCATTTTGTCCCTTAAAAGAACCTCCATTTTCAGGATTTCCCAGGCATTAACAAAATTGTCATTGTTGCCCGTTTCTCTGTCTATGAGATTCCTTAAAAAAATAGCTTCGTTATCTGTAGTTTTCTCGTCGTAATTCCACGTAATCCCGTCCCTTTCCAGTGTGATATTGTTTCCTGGAATAAAAGCAGCAGAGCAGGGTTCTGCAAGAAGGGCAGGGATGAGGAAAGTTGCCAGTAAAAGACTGGCTAAAAGGAGGTGATGCAGTTTCAAGGCTGTCAACTCTTTTTTATTCGTTCTTCATCTTATTCGTTCTTCTGTTTTTTCTTTTCCAGGACTTATTTTGTTGTGACTTCACACCCGTCCTGGGTTATTATTACCGTATGTTCTGCCTGGGACACAAGCCCTCCGGCACTTTCAATAAGTACGGGATAAGAGTGGATAATTCCGGCTTTTTCAAGCTGGATCAATGAAAATTCAAGTTTGTCTGAATTGAGCCAGCGCTTTGCAAAGGGGAGTTCCCTGTATTCTTCTACCTGTTTCAGGACGTTTCTGATTGCTGGCAGACGTACAGGCTTTTTCCTTATAAGGCTGTATATCTCTGCCCAGCTGCCGTCGTGTACAAAGCCTGTTCCGTTAGTTGCAAAAGGTTCGATTGCAAGTACATCACCTTCCTTCAGGACAACTCCCCCTTCTACGTGTTTGTTGGGCACTGAGGGGTTGTCGTGGGCCTCATACTGAGAAAGCCCATGGCCTGTGAGGTTCATAATAGGATTTAAGCCGTAGCTGCGGATACTCTCCTCTATTGCAGCCCCTACTTCCCCTGTGCCGACCCCTGGCTTCATGAGGTCAATAGCTGCTGCAAGGGCTTCTTCCGAAGCTTTTACGAGATCTGAATTGCCTGAAAGGTCCACAGTTACTGCCGAGTCTGCTATGTACCCGTCAACATGGACTCCGAGGTCCAGCTTCACTATATCTTTTCCGAAGACATCCTTATCTCCTGCTTTGGGAGTTGCATGGGCAGCTTCCTGGTTTCTTGAGATATTGCAGGGGAAGGCAGGCCTGCCTCCAAGCTCTATGGTTTTCTTTTCCACAAATTCAGCAACTTCAAGCAGGCTGTTTCCGACTCTCACCATATCTACGGCTTCGGTCCTGACAATCTTCAGAATCCTGCCTGCTTCTCTGTACTTTTCAAGGATATCTTCTTTGTTGTATACATTATCTGTCATGTTAACCTCAAACTGGATGATTTCTCATAAACGTATCCAGGCTATATACTGGCTGTAAGCCTTATTATAGCAATATTCTGCCAGTAGTCCTGTCTATAAAATCCGATCTGTGCAAACCTGAGTTATAACCCCTTATTTTGGTTGATTTCTGCTGTATTACTGCTTATTTCCTGTAATACTGCTTCTTTCCTGTAATACTACTTATTTTCTGTAATACTGCTTATTTCCTGTATTTCCGGGCTATATAAGGCAAATTCTGATTACAATCTGGTTGCTTAATTTATATAAATGATTTTAATACAAATTTCTTTTCTAATTCTGTAAGGTTTTCACATCCTGTTTCGGTTACCAGCACCATATCCTCAAGCCGGATTCCCCCAATTCCGGGATAATACAGTCCGGGCTCGATTGTTATCACATTACCTGCTTCCAGAAGCACACCGTTTTCTCCTACGCCGGGAAGTTCATGGATGTCAAGCCCGACCCCGTGGCCTGTAGAGTGAGTGAATCCGGCTTTTGCCCCACTTCTGTAAGTATGATAGCCCCGTGCTTCAAAAAGGTCACAGACGGCACTGTGTATTTCAGCTGCCTTGACTCCGGGTTTAACCATTTCCAGAGCTTTTTGTTGGGCTGCAAGTACAGTTTCATACATTGCCTTTAGTTTTTCCGAAGCCTCTCCCCTGATCACGGTACGCGTCATATCTGCAAAATAGCGCTTCTTTTTACTCCTTGGGAAAATGTCCAGGATGATCGGAGCATTTGCCCTGAGAGGCCCATCCGTAGTTCCGTGAGGGTTTGCAGTATTCTCTCCGCAGGAGACAATTGTCTCTTCGGCTTCGCACCCAAAATCCAGCAGGGTATGGTCAATGACTGAATTCACTTTAGCCCCGGTAAGTATCTGCCCTTCAAGGTAGAGAATGCCGTCCCTTTCTTCTGCTCCTGCTATCAGGGCAATTGCTGCCTTCATAGCCATTTCCCCTGCCATCTGGGCGTACCTTATGGCTTCAATCTCTTCCGGTCTCTTCAAGCTCCTCATTTTCCTGAAAGGGCTTTTTATAGGCACTACGGTAAATCCTGCTTCTGTAAGATAGTTTGAATAAAAAACCGGAAAATCGTAGGAAACTGCAACTTTTTTTACTTTTTCTTCAAGAAGCAGTTCGGATATGCAGGCTGCATAGGCAATAGATGCATCCTTTTTCTCCTTGATTTTCTCACGGTAGCCAAAGTCCTGAGTGGTTTTTATAATCGAAACCCTTGACTCGATTTCAGCCCTTCCGCGCTCCATTTCTGAAATGAAAAGAACTTCTTTCCCGGCTCCTGTTTGCAGATAAATGAAATCGTCCGATGCCAGGAAGCGGGTTGCATAGTAAATATCGGCATTATGAATACCCCCTGTCATCAGGTAAGCATCTGTTCCTGCTTCCTCAAGGGCTTTTTTTATGCTGAAGTCTGGCTCTGTCATGCAAGGTAATTCTTGCGTTTGTAGATAAAGTTGTTATCGTCCAGGCAGGCCTGTGTATCTGGTGTGAATGCAAATCTGGCCTGATAACAAATCTAATCCTGATCTAATCCGATGCAGCCCTGTTTTAATGTCGTTTAGCTTGTTTTTTAGGTATCTTTTTCAGGGCTTTTTTCAAGTTTGTTTTTGCCTTCCCCGCGATCTACTTCCTTTTTTAACTCCTTATTCATCTCGTTTCCAAGAACTAAAAGCTCCTCAAGCATCGTGAAATAGCGGTTAAGGGAAGCTGTCATTTCATCCGAAAACCTGAGAATACATACATATTTTCGTCTTCCCCGCTCTCTTACCCACACTCTGTCCTCTGGATTTGTATCTTTCACGTCGGCGAAAATCTCTGCTGCGCAGCCCAGAATCATTCGAATGTTTGATGTCAGGTCCCTCTTTATTCTATCTTTTTTAAACTCAAGGTAGTCGCGGGATATGTCTGTCTGAAGTAGCTGGTTCCTGTGAACCCAGTACTCATCGCGGTTGATGTGCTCTTCGACAATATCCTGTATGCGGGAGGGCAAGTCCTCAAGGCGTGACAGTTCATTAACCTTTTTTTTGCCAGTTTCTGCTTTCCCTGAGTAATCTTCGCTTTTCAGAGGAGGCACGTTTGCTTCTATTTCCCTTTGAATCCATTCCAGGGCGAAACTTTTGGTGGCTTCGATAAAAATGAGAGTCTCCTCTTCCATTTTTTCTCTGGTACTCTTCATCTTCTTGCAGAGATCGCTATCTCTGCCGGCGCTTTCTTCGGAACAATCCGGAGTATGGGGCCCAATTCCCATTTTTGTAACCTCCTGCGTCAGCTTTATTCCTTTATTCTTCTTTCTTTACATGTTTTTTTCGGGAAAAGTTTCCAGTGCTTCAGATCATGGTTCTGACCGTGAATGTGGAAGTTAAAAGGATTCTAAGAAATCGTGAGGGCCAGATCCGGAGATAAAAGGTAGAAGTTAAAAGGGTTCAGAGAAATCAGGAGGGTCATAGCAGGAGAATAACATGTAGAAGTAAAACAGGTAGAAGTAAGGTCCCCAGGGTCAGGAATTTCAAAATTGATTAAAATAAAAGCTGGATCGACTGATCAAAATTACACATTATGAAAAGCAGGTTTGGAAAAAGTATATTAAAACAAATTATGTAAAAACAAATTATGTAAAAACAAATTATGTAAAAACAATCTCATTAAAAAAATAAAGAAGCGCCCGGACCGGGATTCGAACCCGAGTCGGAGCCTCGACAGGGCTCCATGATAGGCCTCTACACTATCCGGACACTTCGGTCGTTTTAGTTGCTGTTTTGCCCGCGCTGCGAGCAAACCTTAAATGTCTCTCTTATATATAAATGTTCCCGTTGACTTGAGTCTGTTCTGGATTAAGTTCCAGGTCCCGCCTCCCAGACTCGAACCGGGGACATCGCGGTGCCTGCGCAGAGATGTACGGGTATTTCCCGCACGAACCGAACTACAGCCGCGCACTCTACCACTGAGTTAAGGCGGGACGATGATACTGATCCAGTGTTGCATTGTGCTACACTGCCTCAGTGCACCATCTCCATATATGGTGATGGTATTTATGTTTTTCGCTGGTGCAGGTGATAATTGCTGACATTTATATCATTTTTCATATTTATCAAAAATACTTTTGTATATTACAGCGAACATAAAGCATAATTACAGTAAGAAAATGAACAGATTTCACAATATGGAAGGGGTAGGGAATATGGTCACCCAAATCTTTACGAACGCCAATAGTTTTGATACGGTCAGCATCAACCTTGGAGACACTTTTGTGGTAAAACTCAGGGATCAACCCGGAGAGCACCTGTACAGTAAGGATAAACCTGTTGCCGAAACTGTATGGAAGATGGAGGCCGAGGAGGGGCTCAGACTGCTCCGGGAACAGTTTACTCCGGATGTCCCGGATACAAAGACTGTTCCAGGGGTTCATGAATGGGAATACGAGGCTGTAAAAACAGGCACCTGGGAAATTGAAGGCAGTTATACTATTTTCCGCTTTGGGGGCGAGGAGAAGTTCAAACTAATTGTTAAGGTTATATAAAAATTTCCTTGAATTAAAATATTTTTATTTTTCGGAGGCTCCCTGAGAATAGTAAAAAACTGCCTCGAATAGCTGAAAGTATAGTCTTACCAGTTGAGGATTCTTAAAATACTTGAGTTCGGCAAAATACCTGAAAGGTTGAAATACTCCTGAAAAATCCTATCTGCATGGCAAATCCTGTTTAAAAATCCCATTTTAATATCGTGAACTGTTGATGGATTGACTGTTGATGGATTGACTGTTAAGACCGGTACAGTAAAAAAGATGTGAAAAGAACCCGAAGGTCCCCCTCGATATTTTCTTGCCTCAGATATTTTTGGTTTTATTAGAAGGTGTTCAGTTCTCCCTTGATAACCATTTCTGTGATTTTTGTCACATTGGAAAGCCAGTCGTCAATTACAACTTCAGCTTCCGATTTGACCTTTGCAAAGGAGATGCCTTCTTTTGGAATGATCTGAGCGCTTGCCACAAGCGGCTGGTCAATGGGCTTTCCGATCTGGGAGAGCAGCCTTATATTGACGTCATGTACGTCAGGAACCTGCTTTACGATATCCCGGGCCATCTGTGTCGAGAGGAGGTTGTAGATTTTTCCGATATGGTTAATCGGGTTCTTTCCACTGGTTGCCTCCATACTCATAGGCCTGTTAGGTGTGATCAACCCATTGCAGCGGTTTCCGCGCCCTACAGAACCATCATCTCCCATTTCAGCTGAGGTTCCGGTGACTGTAAGGAAGATACAGCTCGTTTTCAGGTTATCGCCTGTGTTAATCTGGACCTTCACATTCCGCTCAGTATAGTGTGTTGCAAGCTCTTCCACATAGGTCTTCATTTCTTCAGTCATGCTTATGTAGCTGTCCAGATCGTCAATATACCTCCCTATCATGCCGCTGCATATAGTAAGGGTTATATCTTCCCCATCCCTGAGCCCCATAACCTTCATGTCTTCTCCTATTGCAGGCATGCGGGACTTCAGATCGGTAAGGAGCTGCCTCTCTGTATTGTAGACAATATTTTCAAGTTCTGAAAATGGGGCATGTCCAACTCCGAAAGAAGTATCATTTGCAACCGGTACCCTGTCTCTCTTGAAGACATCTCTGAGGTCTGAAGACCCTGTCCCGAGTTTGCAGTCCATGATCACGTCTCTCTCAAGATCCATGTTCACCAGGGTATTTTTCAGGTACTTGCGAGCAGCCTGGAGGGCTACGGACTCGGTGGCAAGCTCGGTGCCTTCGAACTCTTTAGTGGCTCTGCCCACAAGGAGCATATATATGGGCTGCAGTACCTCTCCGCCTCCGAATCTCGGGCTGGATCTTCCGGCTACAATCTGGGTTTCATCAGTGTTGTGGTGGAGTACAGTTCCACATTTGGTTATGTATTCCCTGCATAGCGCTCGGCTTACGGCTTCGGCAAGTCCGTCCGATATGCTGTCAGGGTGCCCTATTCCTTTGCGTTCTACAAGCTCTATCCGCTGCTTTTCGATCGGGGTTTGCAAAAGCTCTTCTACTTTTATATTTCGGGCCATTTGGATCCTCTTTTTTCAAAATGATGGATACTTTTATTACTAAATGTCAATATTACCGCTTTATTAATCTTTAGTCTGTTGGCTTAAGCAATCTACTTCCTTAATGGTAATTTTCAAATTAAATACTAATGTAATTACAACATTTATAATATTATTTATATGACTCGATAGTCTGTTTCTATTAAATTACTACGGCTATATAATAGTTCCCATGTATTCATTACCAGTAGTAATATTCGCTTTATATAGGCTGTCTTTCGGCTTTAACATCACAAAATTAGTCTATTTCCTTTGTGTAAAAATTTCTCACAATGTGAACCGAATTATCCTTATCACAGGGGTTCTGGAAAAAAGATTTACATTGAGCCTCACCGTGAAGTCTATATTATACAAGAGTATTCTGAATAAATGTTTTATACGGAATGAGCATACCCGGGGTAAACTTCCCGGCAGATTACTTAGATCATTTAGATCATTTAGATCACTTAGATCATTTAGATCACTTAGATCACTTATTAGAGGACAGAGCAGATGATTCGCATTGCAATACCCAATAAAGGGCGCCTTCACGAACCCACAATGTCTCTTTTTAAAGATGCAGGGCTTCCCATTAGCGGAGGAGCCGAAAGCCGAATACTCTTTGCAAAAACTACGGACCCTGATATTCATATTCTCTTTGCCAGGGCTGCTGATATACCTGAGTATGTACAGGACGGAGCTGCAGATGTAGGTATTACCGGAATGGACCTGATTACGGAAAGAGGGGCAGATGTTGAGGCTCTTCTGGACCTTAAATTCGGGAGAGCAAGCCTTGTTCTGGCGGTCCCTGAGGACTCCACTTTCCAGAAAGCACAGGATCTTGAAGGCAAAAAAGTGGCAACCGAGTTTCCGGAGATCACGCGCCAGTACTTCAAAAACCTTGGAGTTAACGTTGAAGTTATAAAGGTCAGCGGGGCCTGCGAAATGACTCCTCATGTGGGAATTGCGGACGCCATTGTAGACATTTCAAGCTCAGGGACAACTCTCCTGATAAACCACCTGAAAGCTATCGACACAGTCTTTTCTTCAACTGTTCATCTGATCGCTAACAAAAAAAGCCTCAGGGAAAAGGACAAAATCCTGGATATAAAAACTGCACTCGAAAGTGTGCTCAATGCAAAGAATAAGCGATATTTGATGATGAACGTTCCCGAAGCTTCCCTTCAAGCAGTAAAAGAGGTTCTTCCGGGAATGTCGGGTCCAACAGTCATGAAGGTTGAGTCCAGCAAATCTTCTGCAGAATCGTTCCTTGCTGTTCATTCAGTTGTGGACGCAGACCTGATCTTTACCCTGGTAAACAAGCTCAGGAAGGTCGGTGCAAGGGATATACTTGTCGTCCCCATCGAAAGGATCATGCCCTGAAAGGAAAATTACCTGGAAAAATTAAAGACATAAAAATAACCGAAACAGAAGATGGTTTTCTTGCAGATATGCCGGAGATGTGGTTTTCTATGGCTTTTGAAGTGATTCCTGCAGTGGATATGAGAGGAGGAAAGTGCGTTCAGCTGGTGCAGGGTGTGCCTGGCAGTGAGCTCGTATCCCTTGAGGACCCTCTCGCAGTTGCCCTTGACTGGGTCGGAAAAGGGGCAAAGACCCTTCATCTGGTAGACCTTGACGGCGCAATAGAAGGGGACCGAAAAAACGCTCCCATTATCGAAAAGATAGTCCGGATATGCCGGGAGAAAGGCGTGAGTATCCAGGTCGGAGGAGGCATCAGGAGCTTTGAAGATGCAGCTTCCCTTCTTGAGCTTGGGGTTTCAAGGGTAATTCTCGGAACCGCCGCCCTCCAGAATCCTGAACTTGTAAAACAGCTTTCCAGTGCCTTTGGAAATTCATGTGTAAACGTTGCGCTGGATGCAAAGAACGGGAAAATCTCGATCAAAGGCTGGACTGAGGAGTGCGCGCAAACTCCTGTCGAAATGGGCAGGAAGTTTGAAGAGCTTGGGGCTGGAAGTCTTCTTTTTACTAATATCGATTCCGAAGGCCTGATGCAGGGAGTAAACCCTGTTCCGACAAGGGAACTTGTAGAATCGGTCAGCATCCCTGTAATTGCATCCGGAGGGGTAAGCTCTCTGGAAGACCTTCAGGTCCTGAAGAAGACAGGAGCCGCAGGGGTTGTAGTAGGCAGTGCCCTTTACATGGGCAGGTTCACTCTTGAAGATGCGATTAAGGCTGTCCTCGGTGACTGATCAGACTGCTTGTTTTGACTTCTTAAGAGGCCTTATTCATCAGCCCATTTTCCTTATTTTTTCCGGAGCAAACAGAATATCAGGGATAAGCAAGGAACAGGTAAGCAGCTACATACAAAGTATTTAATTATTTCAAAAAGAATGTGAGGGTGTATGAGAACCGGCAGAATCTCCCGTAAGACAAAGGAAACCGATATCCAGCTTGAGCTTAACCTTGATGGTAATGGCATTGCAGATGTCAGTACAGGGATTGGATTTTTTGATCATATGCTTACTTCTTTTGCAAGGCATGCCGAGTTTGACCTTAAAGTGCGTGCCGAAGGCGACCTTTATGTGGATGAGCATCACCTCATTGAGGATACGGGAATAGTCCTTGGAAAGGCTCTTGCCGAAGCTCTCGGGGATATGGCAGGAATCGCCCGTTTCGGGGAAGCCAGAATCCCAATGGATGAAGCTCTTGCCGAAGTTGCCCTGGATGTCGGCGGGCGCAGCTATCTTGTCCTGAAAGCCGATTTTGTTGCCCCGCAGGTAGGGCAGTTCAGTACCCAGCTGGTGCGGCACTTCTTCGAAACCCTCGCCTCAAATGCGAAAATTACCATGCACGCCAGTGTCTATGGGGACAACGACCACCATAAAATCGAGGCCCTCTTCAAGGCTTTTGCCTATGCCATGAAACGGGCTGTAAAAATCGAAGGCAACGAGGTAAAAAGCACGAAAGGAACTCTCTAACACCCGAGTTGCGCCACCCGAGTTGCGCCACCCGAATTGCGCCTCGGGAGTACGCTGTCCTTTTCGCTACGCTCAAGAGGACTATCTTATAGCTTAGTTTGGCGGCAATTTTCTTAACTTTTAACTCGTTTCACTTTTTGATTTGTTCGTTTTGACCCGCCACTCATTTGCAAATACCAGCATCGATTCCGGCCTTAGCTGCCCCACGAGGCACATGTTCGCTGTTTTTGCAGCCTCGACTCCGGAGTCAAAGGGCATGGCTTTGGTGGCGACAAGGGGAATTCCTGCACGTGCGGCTTTTGTAATCATGTAGGCAGGCTGTCTGCCGGTGGAGAGCATATAGAGCTGTGACAGGTCAAGCCCCTTGAGGAATGCAGTTCCTACTACCTTGTCCACGGCGTTGTGCCTCCCGATATCGACAATCTGCGCTGCAAGCTTTCCTTTTCTGTCTATAAAGGCTGCAAGATGGGTTCCTCTGGTTAGCTTGTATGTCTCAGATTCGAGATGATCTGTGCCTGTAAAAAGGGCTTCGGGATCAAAAACAGCATCCGAATCTACGAAAATCTGTGCCCTGGATGCCTCATCTCGCGGGGTTCGGCTTTCCTTTTGAGTCAGGATATGGACCTCATTACCTTCCACCTCAACCCCTGCAATCTCTTCGTAACTGATAGCTCCCTCTGTTATCAGGTGCCCGACTGCGAGCTCTTTTAGCTCAAAAGGAGAGGAAAAAAGGGTCGTAAAAGGTTTCCCATTCAGAAAAAGTTTAACAGTGACTTCCCTTGCAAGCAATACTTTAGTGTCTTCGGTCCTGCCGTCGGAATGGATTCTTCTGGCAGGGTAAGGAGTGGTGTATCTCTCAGGCATATGGATCTGGATTCCGCTTTTTCTGTATAAGCGGATATAGTCTCCATATGCCTTTTTCTTTTCCGTCAGTCTAAGCGCACTGCGAGGTAATCGATATGGAAAGTGCCTTCAATATCATTGTTTGTGGAGGTGACTTTCAAATTCAGAGTAAGGTCATCTGGACTGCTTGGTTGCATAGTAAATTTATGGTTGTAAAGACACCATTTATTACCATTAGGTTTGAAAGAGTCTGCACCTACTCCTCCAAGAGTCATTTCCATTGTTGGTTCTTCATTATCTTCAAATTTGTAAATCATTCGAACTGTTACGGTAGTTACATTTGATTCAAATGTATCGAAATTATCGAGACCAAGGATCAAATTAATTGATTTCTTACTTTCTATGTAGTACGAAAAATTGTTTACCTCAGTGTACAAATTAAGCGGTTGGTTCTGGAAATCTCCCTCTGGAAGTAAGTAACTTTCGTTATAGTCCTCAAGAAGGGCAGGGTTTGGAGATAATTGCTTTTGTTTATAAGTTCCGGTGAAGGTATCGAAAGAGTACCACTGGTTCAGCTTCATCACTTTGCTAGTCCCGCTAGGTATAATCGCTCCCGCACCTGCTCCGTAATTGGCATAATTGAAACTGTTTCCGGCTCCAAGTTCTGCCCCTATTATTGTTTTGCTGACATAGAGCCTCTCGAAAGCTTTGCTGCCGCTGGACAGGAAAGATAAGCGCACAGAGCCGGAATCCGGGAGGTATTCCACCGTGTATTCTTTTCCGTATTCGAACCCCTGATTCTGTGCTGTTTCATTGAAGTATGAAGCCCAAGCATCCGGATATTTTGTGGCGATTGTCAGGTTGAAACCTGTGATGTTTGTGCCCAAGTTTTCATATTCCTGGCTGTCATGCACAGGATCTATTCCCCAGCCGGTCAGCCGCAGGGGAACGATTGTGTTTGAGGAGACTGAGTTCTGTTTCCCTAAAAGTTGAACTGCTTGGATCAGGAACGTATAATTGCCCGTTTTATTTTCATCCTCTTTGATATGAAGTGCGGGAGACTGTTTCATCACAGAGCTTTCATCGTTTGCAAGGATCAGGGCTCCGTTTTCATACCTGAAAATCTGGTCCGGATACTGCTTGTTTTCCGAATAGCAGGTGATCCCTCCACATTCAAGGGTATAAGGGCTAATTTTCTGAGTTGGGCTGAAGGGCGTTATTGTCATTGCGCACCTTTCAGTATTCACTTCAAGTTTTCCATCCGATTTCGAGGGTTCGAAAACCGGGACCTCCCCTCCTCCTAAATTGAAAGGTACAGTTGCCGATAAACCGTATGCTGAATAATTGCCTGAGTCCATGTACCGGGAGAGTATGTCTACCCTCGTTTTTACTCCCACAATGTCGTCCCACGTATCATACATGTGGTTCTGTTCCGCGTTACTTTTCCATTCGGGTACATATCCAAGCTTGACCACGGAAAGTACTGTGAATACGAGCGCCAGAAGCAGTACCGCTGCAATAGCGGTTACAGCCGCGGATTCGGATCTTGAAAGGCGGGATAAAACCCCTTCTTTCTTTCCGTCTGGTTCTTTTTTCGTAAAGGCGGCATTAGGGAGCATTTTCCAAACCCTGACATTGTGATTTTTTATTCTTTTTTCCCTTATTCTTTCCTTGATTTCTCGTTCAGTTTTCCATTTTTTTATCTCAATTTAAACCGATTCCAGGTTCTGCCTTGACCACGGTTTCACTTACATAAAGCCTTTTTAGTATGTCTGGGGTAGAGGCCTCTTTTGTTTTTGTCGAGTCGGATGTCGAGGGGAAGGTCAAACGTACACTGTTGCTGCTTTCACTTGATACAAGGGTATATTCGCCGGGGTCTATTCCTGTATCGTCAATTGTTTTTTCAAGATACTGTTCCCAGGCTTCAGGATTCAGCGTGTAAATTGTTAATATGAAAGATTCTATGTTTCCGAAATTGTCTCTGTCACTGTCATAGAGAGGTTTGTAATCGAGGCCTGCAAGGCTCAGAGAACATCCACTGTTTGAAGAAATCACGTCTGGAGGGTAATATTCCTTTTCGAAAATTCTTACCGCATTTATTGTGACATTATATTCATTTGCCGATGTCCTTGAGAAACGGATCGAAGGGTAGAGCATCATAGCTGATTGTTCTCTCTGGCCCAGGATCAGAGCCCCGCCTTCATAACTGAAAACCTGGTCTACATAGTACCTGTTCTGGGAATTATATGTGACCGTGCCGCAATTGATAGATTTGAAATAATGTCCAGAATCCGAATCTGGATTTACTATTATGCTCATTATACACGGGTCCTTATTTACTGCAAGGGTCCCGCTGGACTTTATGGAGCCTATAAGCGGGATAGACCCTCCCCCCATATGGAAAGGTACGCTCATTACTAACTGGGGTGATGAGGAATCCGGGTCAGAAGAATTAAGATATGAAGAATTTGGATTTGAAGCCAGGACTATTGACATCATGTCAATTTTTGACTTGAGATCTGCCATATCCTCCCATACGTCGTCCATATGAGAGTATTCTGCATCGCTTTTCCACTCTGGGATGTAGCCTATTCTTACAATAGAAAATACTGAAAAAACGATTGCTAACAGTAATACTGCCCCGATGACTGTTGATGTTGCGGATTCCGAACGGAAAAAATAGATTCTTCCTGGTCCGGATTTATTTCCATTATCTTCTTTCATTTATTTTTGAACCCCCAGCTTCACCTGTCTGATTTTATGAGTTAGCACTCCACATGGACTCCTACAAAATCAACCCACCCGATTTTATTGTCGCTGTTTGCAATCCCCTCTGCTGAAAACCTGACAGTAAGGTTTTCAAGTTCTGCAACAGTAGTCACGTTGTCCGTAATGTTATATGGGTCCAGATCCTGGTCACACACAGCAACATCTTTATACATTTCCATGTCTGGGTCGATCACTATCCATGAATTTGGGTTTCCGTCGTTGATCTCAAGTTTCATATCCTTCTGGCTGTTATCATGTGTTATATATACTATTTTCAGGAGAACAAGCTTTAACGGGTCTTTAATATTCATCTCATCTGCATCGATGTTGAATGTAAACGTCTCACTGGACTGTTGATTTTGTTTCATCTTGCATTCCGTAAGAAGTCCATCATTGATCCCATCTGTCAGCTCGGTAGGTAGCCATTCTCCCTTGTCATTCCCTGATTTATCAAATACGCTGCCGTACGGATGCGGAGTTATCCAGTATGGAAGTTCCCCATCCCCTCTCTGGAGCACTGCTTTCTGGATTACCTGCTGGGAGAGCGTGTGCACAAAGTACATATCTATGGCATCCCCGCCTGTCATGTTAAGTCCGCTTCCTGCAGTATTGATTACTATATAGTCTCCGAGCACAAAGACGTCGTTAGAGGACATATTGTTACCTTCAGGGTCAAAGACTGTGACACCGGGATCTGACATATTGAACTCAGCCTGCATCCCATTGACGCTGAGTATTACCTTGATGTCTTCAAGATCAATAGCCTCCCCTCCGCTGTGGAAGATCTGCACGGTGTCAGTCCCTGTGTCGATGTTCTCCTGCAGGTCGGTACGTGGCACATGCGGGGGTTTCATTGCTCCCCCATCTGAAAACACTGTAAGAGCGATTGAAGAAAAAGCCAGCACAACTACAGCTACCATGAGCACCTGCCCTATTACCTCTGAAACTGCCCGGCAGTCCTGGCCAAGTGCCCTGTATTTTTTACCCTCCACGATAAAAATCACCTTCTATAAATTTCTTGCCTAACTTCCTATAATGTTGGTGATTGAATATTAACCTGACTGTCTTAAAATCATTCTTTTCCCCCGCTGAGTTCTCCGGGTAACTATTATAAAAAATAAGTAACATAATTACTGAATAATGTCAGAGAGTCCCAGCAAAAATTTATATACGAATGAAGAATATCTTTGAGTGCAGTTATAAAAAGTAGTAATTGTAAATATGTATATTTGAGTGTTAAAATTCAGACAGGATGTCCTGTCTGGATGTTTTAATTCAGGAGGGAGTAACATATGGATCTCAAAAAAATATTTAGGAACGACAGGGCAGTGTCCCCGGTAATCGGTGTCGTGCTGATGGTTGCAATCACCGTCATCCTCGCCGCCGCAATCGGCTCTTCCGTCTTTGGCCAGAGCCCTTCAAAATCAGCACCGCAGGCGAACATTAATGCAAAATTTACTAATTATACCAATAGTATCCCCGCTAATATAACCATTGAGCACCTTGGTGGAGACTCTATTAGTTGGGGTAGTGCAGAACTCCGTTTCTATGATGTAAACGGTTCAGAAGTTGATGTGAATACTAATGGTTTAACTGATTACTTCAACGTTGGAGATGTTGAGGGCCTATACATTAATGATACAATGAATCCAAACTCTCTTTATAATGTAAAGATCGTTGATTCAGTGTCCAATCAGCTGATCTGTGATAAAGAACTGAGAACTTAAACACAACTTCCAAAATTGTGCCCATTTGGGCGCATTTTCTTTTCCTTTTTTCTGAGTTGTTGCCTTTTTCTAAATCCAGTTTCTTCTGTGCCTCATCATCATATTTTTGAAATTTTGTCAATCTCCCTTACTTGCCGCAGATATTCTCACTGAATAACCTCTCGCATCGTTTTTGTATGTCTAATTATTATTCCAGTGGCTCAAAAGCTGAATGGAAACTTTACAGTGAAATCAATGAGTTGAAATGAACCCTACATACATGTCTAATAGTTATGCAGGAAAAAAGACAACTAACTTATGACTTGATGCGGCATCTGAGGAAATATCGTGAAACCTCATATTGTGATGATGGGGCCTTTGTTTTCAGAATTACAGACTGCCGCAGAATGTATGAAGACTATTTTTGGTTCTCCGTGGGGTTCAGATCTTCGATTGTGATAATAAAAAGTTTAATCCTGTGTAGCTGCCCGTTTTAAATTCACTTTCCTGAGCATCGGGGGCACTTTTTCTGGTGCAACAGTATTCTAAACTTCTTTTGCAGAGAACAAATGGCGGGGTTAAAATATTCATATCCAAATAAAATTAAAATCGCGCATATATTTTGTTAATAAGTGAGTGTTCTTTTTATACTCCTAAGTAGATCCTCGTCTAAACTATCTATTAATTTTCCTCATGTTTACTTAAATTATATATTTATCAAAAAATACTTCTTCTCTCAGTAATTTCTAGCGAACGATAAAGAAAATTAGATCTTCATTATATAATGATTTCAAAAAACATGCTAAAAATAGAAATAAATATTTTCTTTTTTAAAAAGAAAATATTTTCTTATGTGCACAACTTATTAAATCCCGGATTCAATTTTTATCCAGGCATTGTAGGCTTTAAAGTTGATAGTTCTATTATTTTTCGGGGGGAGGGAAAAGGTGACCATGTGAGGGTCGGTGCTGAGGTCGTAGTCCGTGCCTTTCTGGAGGGTACTCTCTCTGGCTAAATCTTCAAAATACTTTTCCCAGGCTTCCGTGTTTTCTGTGTAGATTGTAAGGTTCACGGATGTGACGTTAGCTTTTACAGTTTCGTTTGCATTATTAAGGGGATAGACGGGTCCGAAGTCTTCGGAAGTCAGCCTTATGTCCTCTACGGTGTTGCTGGCCATTACACCGCGTTTTCCTTCGAGGGTCACAGCCCGTACTGAAAGGTTTACGGAGGAGATGCCGGTTCCATTTTCTAGCACAATTCCCGGGGAAAGTTTCATCATGGACCTGTTGTCTCTGGCGACGATCAGGGCTCCATTTTCATAGCAGTAAGTTTCGTCCACGTAATGGATGTTAGTAGGCCGGTATGAGACCGTGCCGGTATAAGCTAGAGTATTATTGCTGTTGTATCCCACCTGATCATCAGCCACGACTATCAACATGCCTGAAACGTCGTTGTTTACGGCAAGGGTCCCGCCTGTTTTCATGCCTCCTATAAACGGCACATCAGCCCCTCCCAGCTGGACCGGGCTGTTAAGCACGATCCTGGCATTCGGGTTCATCTCGAGCCCTGCCGCCAGAATGTCAACGTTAGACTTGAACCTGGTCATGTCCTGCCAGACGTCGGACATGTGGGCGTATTCTGCATCCTCTTTCCAGACGGGCACGTAGTGGAGCTGGACTGTCGTCATAGCGGCAACTATAATTCCGAGCAGCAGGGTTGCGGCAACAGCGGCTGCTATCCCCGATTCGGACTTTTTAAATGCTTCAAAACCCCTCGTTTTCATTCTTTCCCCTTCTCTAGTTTATTTTTAATTTACATACAACGCCATGTAGTCTACGTTAAGGTCATTTCCGGAATTTCCAGTTCCTGTAATCACCAGCTTCATCTTGAAAATTGCCCGGGACATGGTGTTATTTATACAGGTGGATAGGTCGGTTTAATAAGCCTCGATTGAATCATGCTTTGGAAGGCTCTCATCATCCCATTTTTTGAGTTTTTCTCAGGGCGATAGCTGCAAATTCTGGATAACTTCTTTTGAGGGAGTATCGATAAGGTACACATTTATTTCATCTCCTTCTTTGATGTCGACTCCCCATTCTCCCAATGTGTTAATCTCTATTTCGTCTCCCAGCTCCCATATGCTCCGGTTTCCCAGATTCGCATATATCTGGGACGAGTTGTAAGTATGCCGACTCCCATTGATGTTTACCGCTATTTCAAGAGATTCAGTATCGAGAAACTCTCCTCCGTTGTGTTCCAGGTAGATTGTATCGGCCTGTGCATCCATCCATTCTTTCACCTGAGTGTGGGGGACATCAGCCGGGCCGTCGTATGAAAAAATGGACACGGCAATTGAACTGAGAAGGATAACTGCTATTGTCGTCATCAGCACCTCCCCCAGGACATCCGAAACAGCACTGGAGTTTTCAATGAGTTTTTTTACATCTGACAAGCCGATTCCACCATCCCATATTTTTTAATTTTTTTAAATCGTAATAAGTCTCTTTTTTCAAAGCCCCGATTAAATCCGGTCTCGAAATTCTATCAAGAATCTTACTCACTTTATATGTTATCTTCTTCTACCCATAACCCCATGTAATCGATGTTTAACTCTTTCTCTGCGTTTTCATTTGCTTCTGTTGAGGCTTCAATCCGTACTTTGAAATTAGCCAGGTCTTCACGGGTATTGATGCGATCTGTCAGGTTGATATGTTCGGGCGCGAAGTCAGAATTATGTGCTGGAAGAATTCCATCGTAGTATACCCATTCTCCATTTCCATGCTCGTAGGTATCATAGTATTTGAGTTTGATAACACAATTTTTATTGTCTTTTCCGGAGCTATCATGTGTATAATAAACGATAGTAAGAGTCACGTTACAGAAAGTGTCCCCTGGTCTTATCCCATAGGCAGCGGGCTTGATTGCAAATTCGAATTCTTGATATATGCTGGTGTTAATCACATATGTCGGGGGATAATAAGATGTGCAGTTTTTGTCTTCGTTGTCTTTTTTATATTCATCTGCACTACTATCTTTAGAATTAACCTGCCATTTTTCTCCATATCCTTTTTTGTTTTTTCCTGATGAGGATGTATCCGTTATTTCTCCCATCGGGGTGAGTGTCATTGCGAATTTTGGCTCATTTTGAAACCTTGTAGTAAGTCTGCTTTTCTGGATCAACTCATTTGATGGGGTATCGACCAGAAATAACTCTACCCGGTCGTTATTTTGTAGGTTAACTGTCCATGTGCTCATCGTATTGATTTCAATAGTGTCCCCAATTTTCCAGACGCTGCTGTTTCCCAGATTTTCGTAAATTTGTGAGGAGTTGTATTCATACTTCCTGCCGTTAATATTTACTATTATCTCGGCATCCTCAGTGCTTATGGGTTCTCCTCCATTGTGTTTCAGGTAGATCGTGTCAGTGGAAATGTCCATAATTTCCTGTACATTCGTATGGGGGACATCGTCAGGCCCATCCTGTGCAAAAACAGAAACACCCAATACGCTGAGCATGATTACTACTATGCCTACGAGAAGGACCACCCCCATTACTTCCGAAACCGCCTGCTCGTCAGATGTTATCTTTTTTTCAGTTCGGTTAAGCACCGAAATCCCCCTTTCCCTTTATACCATGAACGTAAAGACCGCGTAGGTAATTATCATCATACTGACACTGTACTTCAGGCCCATGTATACTGAACCCTGCCCCATCTTTCCGGCAATAAGCCCGGAAGCAAAAGCCTGGACAAGAGCTGAGTGGTACATGAGCATCGTGTACTCTTCTATGTTGAAGTAGCCGTTTCCTATCCCTCCGTATCCCCCTATTCCCTGAGATGAACTCTTGAATGATGCACTTTCCGGGAAGAAGTACACAGCCAGGACGTAAACGATGAAAAGGAAGACGAAAAAGGCTACGTAGATGGTGACAACGTAGACCACCATTTCTGAAGAGCGCTCTTTTTTCAGCCTCTCATCACCCTTTACCTGTTCTGCGGTAATGGATAGCACACTTTTAAGGTCGCTTGTAGATTCGTTTGCTTTTATGAGAGTATGGAGAACCCTGGTTGATGTAGCGGTCCGGATGCTGTTTTCCAGCTTCATGAGGGCTCTTGAAGTAGAAGTTCCCCAGGCGAGGTCTTCCTTCAATTTTTTAAGCTCTTTGCTAAGGATGCCCATCTTGGATTCGGCCATTATTTTTAAGGAATTTGAAAGCAAGATTCCCGATTCGTTCATGCTTGAAAGGTTCCTCAGTAAATCAGGCATTCTCTCATCAATCTTACGCATCCTCCAGGCCCGGATCTCATAAAAGATGATAAAGGGGATCAGGGCAATGACAATAAAGATAATAATGTAATCATCAATTCCGGTGATTATCTGGATGCTGGTGTCGCTGATATGGGAAAAATTCGGATTAAAGTGGAAGTTAAAACTTAGTTTGTCCTTAATCGTCTCCGGCAGATGGGCAAGATAGTAAAGTCCAAAAGGAACCCCAAAGAAAAATGTGTATCTGGGTTCTTCCCGGATAGTCCTGTAAGGGTTGAACACCAGGTCTCTGATATTGTAAAGTTTTCTGTATAACTGGAATTTTTTACTCCTTTCTTTCTCTTCTTCGACGCTGAGCCCGGAGTCGATCTCTGGAATCTCGGAAAGGTTTATGGTAAAACCGGATGTACTGGACTTTTCCGGGCTCATGGAGAGTTCTCCCACGGTATCAAGGAGCACCACAAAGAGCAGACTTGCAAGAGGTATTATCACGTAAATAAGCATGTAAAGGATCTGAGCTGAAGCCGGCCGGAAAAACTGCAGCACTACAAGGGTTGTCATTATGAATAATGGGCCTGCGACAAGCACGGTCACATAGACTTCTGCAAGGACATCCAGCCTCTTTAACAGGTTACGGTTTGCCAGTTCCGCCATATCCTGGTACTGCTCGGACTTATTTTTTATGTATTCGGTTATGATCCCGCTGCTTGAAACAAGGATCAAGCCGTCAATAAAATCCTTGAAACGGTCCGAAGGGGTGCGTTCCTTTGCTTCCTTAAGGGCACTTATAAAATCCTTTCCCAGGTAGTCCATATCCCGCACAATGTAGGAGATTTCTTCCGCACTTGTGCCAAATATATGGGTATACTTACTCAGAGACCTGAAAACGTCATAGATTGACATTCCGCCCCTTGTCAGGGCGTACATGTAAGTTACCGCCGGCAGCATGGACTTATCTATACAGGCGTTCCGGATATCTGCCTGAAAATAAGGATATATGTATGCCACACCAAAGACTGTAAGAAAACTTATAATAAATACCAAAAGAGCGACTAAAATCGCAAGTAAATAAATGTACTCTTCTGCAAATCCTGCCCTTGTAGAATCCACAAAAAGGCTGAGTCGAGAAATAGGGTCCCCAAAGGTTTTCAGCCCGAGCCATAATCCGAAGATTCCTCCGATTATGCCTGCAAATATCGAATACATGAAGGCGGATGCCAGGTACTGGTCCACTGATATTGGAATATGGGATTGGCGTATCTTTACTTTGAGCTCCTGGAAGCTTTCCTTATTTTTGTAAAAGAAGTTCCCAAAAGTTCTGTATGCCAGTTCGTCCACAGAAGTGTAAGTCATGTTCCCCCTCTTAAGCAACCATATCCTGTATCATACCTTGCAGGGTGTCGTTTTCTATACCTTCCATGACCATTTTCGGATAACTCTGATATGCCTGCACTACAAGAGATACCTGGATGTAACTCCTCATATTTTTCTCATACAGGTAGGTAAGGATCTTTCTCCGACTCTCGATCTCGTTTCTCAACTGGCCTGTATCCCATCCTCTTACGTGCATGATGTCCTGCATAAGATAGGAGTCCCCAACTTTCAGGAAGCAGTCTTCAGAAGGTTCCCAGTTGAAAAGCTCGTTTATGCCAAGGTCTCCTGTCTCAGTGTCAACGTTAAGGACTTCGACAAGGCTCCTTGTTCTCCTTACCCTTTTATCTTCTATGTACACCTGTTCCTGGATACAGAGCACATCAAGTGACTGCAGCATAATCTGAGGCACATTTATGGGTTCGTGGGTAAGCCTGTTTATAACAGTCTGCACATCTCCTGCGTGCATTGTCGAGCTTGTTGCATGCCCTGTTGACATTGCCTGGAACAGAGTAAGAGCTTCACTGCCTCTGACTTCACCCACAATGATGAAATCCGGACGCTGTCTCAGGGAAGCTCTTAAAAGGTCGTACATGGAAACTTCCCCCGTAGCATCTGCGGCAAAGCTTTCCCTTGAAATACCCGAGACCCAGTTGTTGTGGTAGAGTAAGAGTTCCCTTGTATCCTCTATAGAGACTATCTTGGCTGTGGAAGGCATGAAAAGGGACGTGGCGTTAAGCATTGAGGTTTTTCCTGAAGCCGTCCCTCCTGCAAAAAGCATATTGTAGCCGTTTTCAATGACCAGCCAGAGGTATACCAGCATTTCCATATCGCACGTCTTAAAGCCGAGCAGGTCGATAGGCGTTATCGGATCTTTTCTGAACTTACGGATAGTAAACGAACTGCCGCGGGGAGTGATTTCTCTCCCTAACATAGCCTGAAGCCTTGACCCATCATGGATTGTTGCATCAACGATTGGCTGGCTGACAGAGATGTGCTTGTTATTCAGCTGGCACATCTTGATTACAAGGGAGTCAAGCTCTTCCTCTTCAAAAGAAATATTACTTTCAATATTGAGATATCTTGTATGATAAATATAGAGCGGAACTCCGACACCGTCACATGATATGTCTTCTATATAAGGATCATAAAGAAAAGGATTTATTTTTTCATAACCAAGCAAGTTTCTTCTGAGGTAATACATTATCCTGTGAATGGTTGAGGCTGAAATTTCAGCTTTATAACGTTCAAGAAGGAAAAGGGTTTTGTCCACAAGGAGCGCGTCTTTTTCTATTTTAGAGGTTGTAGGGTTCAAAACCAGAATGTCCTGAAAATCCTCGTAAAGTCTTTCGAGCAGATCTTTTTCATACTTTGTGAGGGCAGGTTCAACCAGCCTGTAGTATCTTGTTTTACGGTCTTCCAGAATCGATACCAGAGCATAAGGTTCTTGAAGCCAGTACCTTTCTATTTCCTTAAATTCTTCAGGCACTTCAAACACTACAAGAGGTCCGTCTTTTTCCTGGTCGTACGTCGGCATGCTTCTCAAAGGCTTATCAAAATGACTTTTAGCCCTTTTTAATATCTCTGAGATGGAGTTACTATCGCCTGTTTTCCCGAACAACCCCGAAATAAAACTTTTCTTTTCCGAGATTTCTATTACTTCATCCATACTCTCGCCTTCAGATTTCTCCTTATGCTATGTATGACTCAACATCTTATAAAATCTTCCTATTATGCCCTATATCTTTCTAAATTTACCTCGTTTGATTAATCTATATAAATCTATTTTTTCCTCTTTTAGCCCATTTTTTTAGATATTTGGGCAATTTACAGATATATTTATTTAGAATGTAAATAATAAACTTTTTTATTAAGGCACCGGATTACTTTAAAATAGGGGCAATTTGGGAGAAGGTTAAAATCCTATACTCACAGAGTCCGAAAATAATTATAAAATTAGATCTTGCAGGATTGTAATATCTGATGTGAACTCGTCAACTGTCATAGCTCTTTCACAAAGGCTAAAAATTCAAGAAAAAAGATTTTTTGAGAAAAGGTTTTCAGCTCTTTAAATAGTTCTCAAAAACTTATTTGCCTTTTATCCCTGAAGGAGTAAGCCCAAAGAAGAGCTTTTCGCCGGAGAGATCCGTACCCCTCATTTTTGTAACTGAAAGCATATGTGATAGTTTTCCGTTTGCAGTTTCTTCTTTTATTTTCAGTTCTATTTTTCCGAACACAAGATAATCTGCAAAACCCTGATGCTGGTTATGGGCGCGGTCGTCCATGAGAAAAAGAGATGTGCAACCATGTTTTGCCAGGATGCTGTAGATGGCATCAAACTTACTGAGGGCTTCATTACCCACACAATTACGTGTTTTGGTAAGAGCTCCAAGGCTGTCCAGGACCACAATGTCTACATTTTCAGCTAGATCTTTGACCCTCCCAACCCGGTCTTTTTCTGCTACTTCAAGCCCTTTTCCCAGGCGGGAAGAAAAGAGTGTCTCCTGAATCCTGCTTTGAAATACATCTTCTACCACGAGCAACCCGGAATCAATAAAAGGTTCAAGGTCCATTCCCAGCGATTTTGACTGAAGGATAATATCTTCCAGAAGTGCTCTTGTAAGGATCAAAAGCCCCCTCTTTCCTGCGGAGCAGTTGCTGTACAGGAAATGTGTACCCATTATCGTCTTTCCCGAACCCGTAGGTCCTGTGATAAGGATGCCTTTTCCCCTGGGATAGCCCCCTCCAAGGAGTGAATTAAGGCACTCTATTCCGCTCGTTATTCGTTCCATTTATCTTGCTCCTGAAAATAGTTAGGTTAAAGCAACTTATTTATATTTCGTATTATGTACTGATATTCTCCAGTACCTGTATTAAAAACAATCTCTTAAAATTAAGGAACATACGCCAGAATGTAGCGTATCTTCTACTTAAATGCCTGATGAAGTTTTCAGGATGCGGTTTTCAGGATGCGGTTTTCAGATACACTTTCAGAAGAAACCTTTTTTCAGGATACAGGTCTTTTTCAGGATACAAGGGCTTTGAGCGCGTTGACTGCATTTACAAGTATATCTACTTCTTCTTCTGTGTTGTAGAGTGCAAAGGAGGCTCTTACAGTGCTGTCAACTTCGAGGAAGCGGGTAATCGGGATTGCACAGTGGTGTCCACTGCGGACGCAAATTTTTCTTGTCTGGTCAAGGATCAGGGCAACATCGTGAGCATGAAGCCCTTTCACATTAAAAGGCACAATCCCTGCCCGGTTTTCAGGCCCGTAAACCTCCACGTGCTCGAGTTCCGAGAGCCTCTTTGCAGCTTCCCCGGAAAGTTTCTCTTCATGCTTTTCAATCTCGGAAACCCCTATTTTTTCCACATACTCCACTGCTCTCCCAAGCCCGATAACCCCTGGAATATTCGGAGTGCCGGCTTCAAAACAGGCAGGAGACGGCTCAAGTGTGTATGAAAGCCCGCTGACGTCCGAAACCGTACCTCCTCCTACTGAGGCGCTTTCCAGCACATCAGGTTGTCTTATATAGAGTACGCCAGTTCCCTGAGGGCCAAGCAGCCCTTTGTGTCCTGCGGTTGCAAAAAAGTCACAGTCAAGTTCTTTTAGATCCACTGGCATATGTCCTGCAGACTGGGCGCCGTCAATAAGTGTTTTTACCCCGTTTCTGCGGGCAATTTTCGTAATCCTGTTAACATTCTGAATAGAGCCGAAAACGTTTGAGACCTGAGTTACAGCGATGAGTTTTGTCCTGTCAGTGAGGGCATTTTCTATCATCTGAGGATCAATTATGCCTTTGCGGTCCGGGCTTACAACTGTTACGTTTACCCCTTTCTTCTGCAGGCGCAGCCAGGGCAGGAGGTTTGAATGGTGCTCGAGCATGGTTGTAATGATGTGGTCTCCTGCCTCCCAGGGATAACTGGTTGCAACAAGGTTGACCCCTTCGGTTGTATTTTTCGTAAACACGGTCTTTGAAGGATCTGCATTCAGAAAACGGGCAACAGTCTCCCGTGCATCTTCATAGTGATTTGTGGTCTCCCTGGCAAGGCGGTGCGCTCCTCTCCCGTGGTTGCCTGCATACCTGTAAAAGTATTCAACCATGGCTTCAACTGCAGGTATCGGGGTCTGCGTAGTCGCTGTGCTGTCCAGGTACACAACTTCTTTTAAAACAGGAAAATCTTCACGGACCGCATATACATCGTACATGCTTCTTTTCTAGGAATGAGAACTAAAAAAAGCTTATGCAGGTTATTTACCCTGCACGCCGCCTATCATAAAGCGGTAAAGGTCTAATTCATCTGAGTCAAGGCTATCTGTACAGCCTTTTACTACAGTGTGGTAACCGTTTTTATGGTTTTTGTATCTATATTCACTTCTCTTACTGTCTTCTTGATTCGTTTCACTCATAAATTTTCCTCCTGTCTCTTCAATGCTTGCGCTTATCTCAGGGCTAAAATTTTGTTCCTTCCGGATGCAAGCTTCCAGGTTAAGGTAAATCTTCCAGTATTCCTGAATAAAAACCCCTCCAGAATGGATTCAAGCTCCGCGCTTCTGAATATCAGCCCTTTTAATGCAGGTTAGAATTCCAGTTCTTTCGGCTCTAAACCCCACGGCAGCGCAGCAAGTGTCGTTCTTACCCACAACATACTATTAATTGTAATTCGTAATATATATCTATTCCGGAATTTTTTTAGATTGCTTTGAAATTTTTTTTTAGATCACTCAAATTTCAGAGCGGCTGCTCCAGCGATGATTTTTATCCCCCCCTACTCCGGAATTTAAACCCAAAGATTACTTCTTTGTTTCCAGGTTTTCCATTAGCCCTGAGAGATGGGCAGGTATAGCCCCTATTGCAGTGCACGTCTCAAGGGAAAGTCCTTTAGAGGTAATATCAAGATGGTATTTCCCTCTCTCTAAGAGTTCCTTTGGAAGTCCCTTATGCCCGAGGCCCACAAGAAATAGAAATGAACGGTTGCGTAACGCTTCTTCAGCGATTCTTACCGGCATAACCTGTTTTTTTGGGTCTGGCTTTGAAGTGGTAATAACTATCTCTCCAAAGTGAGACGGAAAGCCTTTCTTTGGAAGATCGGACACCGAAAGGTGGTTTTTTTCGTAAAGGACCCTGAGATAACTTCCCGATTCTCCTATAGTGGTTTTTTCCATTACGAACGCGACCAGCTCTTCTGCGGTCATTTTGAACGGGAAATCATAAAGGGCAAGGTGGAACCCAAAAGCATGGCAGATTGGTGCGGCTCTGGCAATTGCCCGGTAATGCGCATCGAGAACTTTGATCTTGTCGTAGGTATTGACGATTCCAAGGGTGAGCATAAGCTGCTTCATTGTGCTTTTTTGTAAAATAATGTTTCGTTAACCTTTATCAGGTCTGTTTCTTCAGGAAACTCGAAAATACCTCATGGCGTGCTGTGCACACTTCTCAAAATGCTCGCACTTTCTGCAGTCTTCCCAGAGAAGTAATTTTTCTGCATCCTGCAGTTTTATAAAACCAAGCTTTTCAAAAAAGCCCGGAGCAGTCGTCCGTACATATAATTCACAGGCAGAGGTTCCAGGAGACTCCGGGAAATCAATAGTATTTATCAGGTACTCCATAAGCCTGGTTCCGATTCCTTTTCCCCGAAGGTTTGGATGCACGGCAATGGAGTGGAGCTCCAGAAAAGTCTTCTCATTTGACGTGTCCCTGATAAGGGCAGCACATCCGATCACTTTTCCTTCTTTTTCAGCCAGCACAAAGTCCTCGGGCTCAAGTCCTTCCATATCCAGAAAATAAGTGGATAGGAGCCTCTGGATTGCAAGCAGGTCTTTTTTTTCGGCTTTTCGGATTAAAATTTCTGTCATATTTCTTCCGCAGGCATTCTTTTTATGGTCAATCAGGCTCATCTGGTCAATCTGTATAGTTCGATATTTTATTCTTTTTTGAGCTCATTCTCTTTCTGTTTCATTCTCTTTCTGTTTCATTCTCCTTCTGTTTCTTCTTTTTCTTCTGTTTTTTTCCGTATGTGAGGTTCATCCATACTCCCTGAACGGAAGCCCTCAAGGTCGAGGGTTACATAGTCAAAACCAAGAGCTTTAAGATGCCTGGATATTTTTTCTTTTTTGCGGAATGCGTCCTCAAACTCCTTGCCAGTAACCTCTATCCTGGCAAGGTTGGAATGCATCCTTACCCTGAATTGTGTGAAACCCAGAGATAAAAGATAATCTTCGGCTTTTTCTATTTTCTCAAGAGCTTCGGTGGTAATAGGTTGTCCGTAAGCAATACGTGTGGCAAGGCAAGCTGCAGACGGTCTGTTGGCTGCGGAAAGGGAGAGATTCGTGGCAATCTCCCTTATCTCTTCTTTTGTAATGTTAAACTCCACAAAGGGGGACAAAATTTTTTCACCTGCTTCCTCAATTGCTCTGTACCCAGGACGGTTTTCCCCTTTTATTTCAGAAGCATTTGTCCCTTCAAGCACGACATTATATCCGGCTTTCTCCGCGAACTCCACCAGAGTTTCAAGAAGGGCTTTTTTACAGAAGTAGCACCTGTTAATTGTATTTGCGGAAAAATAGGGCACGCTGGTAAGGGAGAACGGGAGGATTTTATGCTGGATGCCTATTTCACAGGCTGTCTGGGAAGCTGTTTCGAGCTGCTGCCTGGGAAAAAGTGGAGAATCTATAGTTACGGCAAGGGCTTTTTCCCCAAGTACCTCAAATGCAAGGGCTGCAAGAGTTGAACTGTCCACTCCCCCTGAAAATGCAATGACTGCACTTTCTCTGGCTCTTATAGCCTCTCTTATCATCTCAATCTTTGCAATGTCCATTAATAACGAGTTTTCAGCTAATAAGATATATGTATTTTCCAGCCCAATAGCCAGTTGCCTTACGGCAGCCATAGTAAAGGGATATGGTGTGCTTAATCGGTGTTTTTTCCTGAGTTAGATATCTTGAAATGACACCATTTCAAAAGCTGCTTGCTTTACTTCAAAAATGCTTCAATCTCTCTGTACCGAAACTTTGTTTTCCTATCAGGGCTCTGGTTACAATAATAAATCTAATTAGAACCTAATTTCCTTATAATAGTATAATTTTGACGTAAATGATAAGATGGAGATCTTAGATGGAATTATTCGGAACTAATGGTGTGCGTGGTATTGCCAATGAATATGTAACCCCTGAACTGGCAGTCAATTTAGCCAAAAGTCTTGGAACATACATGGGCTCAAAAGGTACGGTTGCAATAGGTTGCGATACCCGGATTTCGGGCCAGATGCTGAAATCTGCAGCAATTGCCGGAGCTCTTGCAACAGGCCTGAGTGTGATTGATGTCGGGATTGTCCCTACCCCCTCCATTCAATACTATGTGCGCGACTATGCTGATGCCGGGATCGTTATTACGGCATCTCACAACCCCAGGGAATACAATGGAATCAAGCTGATTGCAGGAGACGGCTCAGAGTTCCCGAGGGACGGGGAAAGGGAAATTGAAAAAATTTATTTTTCAGGCAAATTCTCAACGGTCTCCTGGGAAAAAACGGGAAATTTCAGGGCTGATCCTTCAGTTAATGATTATTATATAAAAAGTATAATCCGTGCAGTTGATGCCGAAACCATACGCAGCCGGAAATTTAAGGTAGTTGTGGATATGGGCTGCGGGGCAGGTTCCCTTACTCTTCCTTTCCTGCTCAGGGAACTTGGCTGTGAGGTACTTACTCTTGGGGCTCAACCTGACGGGACTTTTCCATGGAGAAATCCCGAACCCACGCCTGAAGTCCTGACTGAACTTTCGGACCTTGTTAAAAAGACAGGTGCAGCCTTCGGGGCAGCGCATGACGGGGATGCGGACAGAATCGTCTTTATGGATGAAAACGGGGAATTCGTAAATGAAGAAGTTCTGCTTGCCATGATGGCGAAATATATGCTTGAGCGTGAAAAAGGACCTATAGTTACTCCGGTCAGTTCTTCCCAGCGCATGGCTGATGTCGCAAAGGAAGAAGGGGTTGAACTTCACTGGACCGCGGTCGGTTCAATCAATGTTGCCCGAAAGATGATGGACGTAGGTGCCGTTTTCGGAGGAGAAGGCAATGGAGGCCTTATTTTCCCCAAACACCAATACTGCCGGGATGGAGCAATGGCATGTGCCAAAATCCTTGAGATCCTTGCCGGGGGGAAAAAGTTTACTGAGTTAACTAAAAGCGTGCCTGTGTATTTCAATGCAAAGACCAAAACTCCTTCTAAGGATGTTATGGGCACTATGGGGAGAATTATGGAGGAAACTTCAAACCTGGGACTCATAACAGATACCATTGATGGGGTCAAGATCTGGTATGACGATGGTTGGGTCCTTATACGTCCTTCGGGTACCGAACCAATTTTCCGGGTCTTTGCCGAGGCAAAAAAGCAGGAGAGGGCAGAAGAATTAATGCAGGCAGGGCTGGAAATGGTCTTAAAGGCAGAAAAGGCCTGAAAAGTAATTTTAGCCATCAGTATCTTTTCGGAATGCAGGCGAGGCTCAAGTTGAATTGAGCCTTGATCTTCCCCTCTTAATTTTACCGTCTCTGACCTGAAGCCGGAGCCAAAAAAGATGAACTGGTTATGAGTTTCTAATAGAATTTTAGTTTTCCATTTAGTGGAATTAGTGATTTGTGATTAGCTTTTGTATAAACTTCATTTCTGTAAATTGCTCTTCTGGAAAACATACTTCTACATATTTTGTTTTTATGATCTACATTTGCCCTATTATTATTTATTATGTATTAATGTAAAATAAGTAACAACAAATTATAAATACATTGAGGCATTTCTTACATATGGGAATAAAAACAAAATTTATCTCCATGCCATAAATGTGTTAGTATGAGAGCCTCCTAATCTGAAAAACATACGCCTCCTAAATCGTAAAAAAGTATCAGAAGGTTCTAAATAACCTGCTAAGATAAATGACACAACAATACAAGATCGATAAGCATATCTCAAAATGAGAACTAAATACGGGATCAACAGACATCCTTTAAAATATACGAGCCATTAAAGCTAAGAAATCAGTAAAGTAACAGGATCAAAAACAAAGGTCTCCTTGTGCGATTAAATTCAAAAACAGCCTGTTAAATCAAAACGCAGGATCGGGGTTTAAAAGCCGGAACCGGAATTAATGCCGGCTTTCCTTTACCCTTTTCTCCTTCTTTTTTTAGGTTTTCTTTCAGGTCTTCCTGTATTTTTCCCAGTAACCTGTTAGTTTTCCCCCATAGGCAAGTTTTCCAAGCTCCCGCCTTACATGGTCGCTCACTTTCGAGGGGACTGCTGATGCGTACGGAGTGTCCGGAAGTGGACTCAGGTAATGGGCCCTAACAGTCCCACCTTTTCCGCAGATCCAGCTGACGAGGTCAAGGCTTTTTTCCTGATCTTCTTCGGTTTCGGTGGGAAGCCCGAAAATGAAATCAACTGCCGGGATAATCTCATGTTCCAGGCAGCACTCAACAGCTGAAATTGTGTCATCAACTGTATGCCCTCTCCTTATTTCTTTAAGGACGCGGTCACTGCCGGACTGAGCACCAAGGCTAAGGCTGTCGTTTGCACAGTATTTTCTCACAAGTTCGGCAGATTCTTCGGTCACGAACTCAGGGCGGACCTCGGAGGGGAAAGTTCCGAAAAAGATTTTCTTATCGGGAAGTTCATGCAGGGCAGAGAGCAGTTTTTCTACCTTATCGAACCTCGGGTGAACTCCATCGCTTCCGTAAGCGAAAGCATTTGAAGCTATGAAACGGAGGTCTTTATAGTGCTGTGCATTCTTCAGGATGCAATCAATGCTCCTGTGCCTTACCTCCCTTCCAAAAAGCCTGGGAGTCTGGCAGTACTTACAGCCCCAGGGGCATCCGCGGCTGATTTCAATGGGGGAGCGAAGTTTTTTCGGGTCAAAACAGGGATATGCATCCAGGTTCACATGCGGTCTTTCAGGAGTTCTGATGACCTTGCCGGTATCTGAGTTTTTGTAAGCAATTCCCTTTACCTCTCCCGGATCTCTCCCTTCCTTCAGAACCTTTACAAGTTCCGGAAGCGTTTCTTCACCTTCGCCAATCACCACGTAATCAAAATACTCAAGTGTCTCTTCGGGGGATCCGGAAGGGTGAGCCCCTCCTGCAATGAAGATTGAGTCAGTCCCTGCATTTTCAACTTCACTGAATATCTTCGCTGCCTGACGCGTGGTTAAACTATAGATCATGATCCCGTTCAGGGGGATGTCAGTAAATCCGGCTTCAGGAAGTAAAGGTGAAAGAACTGCAAAGCTGTAAGAGTTCTTTTTGCTATACCGGAAATGCACGTCCATTATTTTTTTCTCCTTTTTTCAGTGCTTTTTTCAGGTTTCGGTTCTCTTCAGGTTTTCCAGTCTTTTCAGGTTATGGGGTTAAAAGGAATAAGGGTAAAGCAAAGCAGCCCAAGGATAAAGGTAATTATTCCTATAAGGATACGTTTTTTATCCAGCTTCACTTTATCCTGAAGAGGGGATGGATGCCCGGCCGCTGCAAAAGCCCATAGGAAGAGAGCCCAGAATATCCAGATAAACCCGTCTCCCTTTAACCCGTAAACCACATAAAATCCTATCAGGAAAAGGATACGCGGCATCATCGAAGAGACCCAATCCGCTTTTTTACCGAGCATTGCCCTGAGCACGTGCCCTCCGTCAAGCTGCCCTGCCGGAAGGAGATTTAGAAGGGTTACAAACATCCCCACCCAGCCTGCAAAAGCCACGGGGTGCAGGTTGCTCCCTGTAACACCGACAAGCTTCTGGATCATTACAAAAAGAGGTGGGAGTCCAAGCTCGAACATCAGGGAATCGGGCAATGGTTTGACTGTAGGCGCATTAAGGTTTAGCCCTATTATGGTGACTGCAATCGAAACCAGGAGTCCTACCAGAGGCCCTGCAATCCCAACATCAAAGAGAACTTTCCGGTTAGGAATCGGTCCCCTGTAACGGATTACCGCTCCCATCGTGCCTATGAAAGTCGGAAACGGAATAAAGTAAGGGAGGGACGTTTTCATCCCATGGTACCTTGCCATTGCATAATGAGCCATCTCATGAGAGCCGAGAACAGCCATTATTGCAAAGGTGAAGGGCAAACCCTGGAAAACCTGCAAGGGATCGCTCCAGAGGTCAACCCCGAACATCCAGGCCCCACAGAGCATAGTTGTAAACACTGTTGCTATGAAAAGTACGAGGTTTACCCAGACTTTTTCCTTTGTCTTCTTTACAGGAGCGACAATAAGAACGTGCTCCCCAAGCTCGTACTTCAGGGTACCTCCAAGTCCTCGCTGTTCGAGGGGAGCCCAGAGTTCTCCCATTACATTTTCGGCATCCGTTTTAGGGGTACCGAAGAAATAGAAAATCTCTCCGGACTTCTGGATTTCATATACATCAAATACCCTGATTATGGAAGGGTATATGCGTGAAATCATCTCTTCAGTCTCTGACTTACCATTGCCTTTTCTCTGGTCTTCTCGTCCCTGTTTCATTTTTAGTTTCACGTCTTTGAAGCTTGAGGTTTTTAGCGTTTACATTTAAGCAATTTTCACGTTTTAAGCTTAAACGGCACGGTATGCAGGTTTAAAGTTTGATTTGCATCATTAATGTTTACTTTGCATCATTATTTTTTCTTACTGTCTTCAGGTTTTCTAAATTCGATATATCCCTCACTACCGTTTACCCGGACAATGTCTCCATCGTTTAAATACTCGTATGGGTTTTTTTCCAGCATATCAACTAAAGGAATTTCAGATATAATTGCTCCTACCGCTACAATCGGTTCGGTTTCCAGATTGATAATCGCTACCGGCCCAGCCTCATTTTTCTTCAGCTGGTACATTACATAGGAGCCAACAGTCGATCCCTTCCCATGGGGAAAAACAAGGACCTTCCCTTTGATTGATTTTCCTGCGAGAGAGTGTTTTTCTTCGACAACAATTCCTGTTTTAGGGTCCACACTGCCAAGGAAGGATATGGGGTCTCTGGAAAGCAAAACTTCCCCTTCTGCACATCCCCTGGAAATTGTCCGGCCTTTGAGTTTAATAGGAACCACCTGCCTTTTTTTCCTTTCTTCCGGTTGCCTCCTCGATGCAGGCTTCCATATTCCCGTATACACTTTCAGCCCCGCACATCCCGGGCACGTAGGCAAAGGCTTTTCCAGAATTCACCATGACGCAGGAGTAGGTGTTGGTTGCCGGAGAGACTACCATACAGGTATCGCAGACAACCTTAGCTCCACTTTCTTCAATGGTCCGGATATAGTCGGGGTAGCGTTTTGCAAGTTCCCGCGAGGTAAAGATCCAGGTTTCCTTTGAAACGGTTTTTCCTTTCAGGAGTTCAGCCGCTTTCTTAAGTTCGGCTGCAGAGCAGTGAGGGCAGCCGATAGTAATCAGGTCCGGCTCTTTTCCAGCTCTTTCTCTGCTCTCATAAACTTCATCCAGCTGGCTTCTCTCTATAATTATTTTTTCTTCCGGCTCTTCAAAGCCCAGCCTTTGGGCTTCAGGGGTCACTCCTTCCACGTGATAAAGAGCCACTGCTCCGGATGCCGCCATTGCAGCTCCAAGGGCTTTAAGTTCATCCTTTTCCGGAGTATCCTTTAGACGAAAAATAGGTACCCGGTTCCCAATGATTTTGCCTGCTACATATCCAAGTGCTCCATAATCCGATTCTTTAAGCGGGCACTCCACCCTGATCGAGACTTCAGGAACGCGGTTTTCCTCAAGATGGAGCCCATAGTTTGCCGTTTTTCCCAGAAGAGCTGCCGAAAGGGCGGATGGTCCTCCTTCCCTGTTTGTCCGGGCTCCTATTACGGAGTTCGCATAAGAGATGGCTGAGGATTCACTCCACGCCAGGTGGTCGCCGTAGCCTGCTGAAAAGCCTTCGAGGTTATAAGGAGTGCAGGTACATTCACAGCGGATTCCAAGCTTTTTGTAAGCCTGAATAATCGCCTTCTGCTTTTCTGCAAATTCAGGAGAAATTCTCAGCCTTTCCCAGTTTTCCAGGTCCATTCCAGCAGGGTTCAGGATTGCGGGAACCTTTACCTGTCCTTCAAGGTCTGAGATCCATTCAAGTCCGGCATCACCTATAGTTTTATAAGAGACCCCTGCAATCTGGGCGCTTTTGATGGGGATCAACCCGTCAGCACTATAAATGTCCCCGAGAGCTACAAGAATCTCAATTGCTTTCCTGAGAGTCTCTCCTGCTTCTCCGTTCAGGATTTGTTCTTCTTCTTTTGTAAGGTACATGAAAATTCCCTCTTTAGCTGCCAGATAGTAAATGCAGGGTGAAAAATATTGAGGCAGGTATAATTATGGCACTTATAATTTATTAAAGCAAATAAAGAACATTGAAACGAGTATAATACATTAAGGCAAGTACAGAATATTAAGACGAGTATAAAATATTAGGATGAGTATAAAATATTAAGGCAAGGCGAGGGGTTTTTTATACCCCGGGCTGCAGTCCTTTTAAGTTTACCTGCCTGTTAAAAGCTCCATATCAATCATTATTCCGGAATCACTGCCCTTTCGAAGTTCTCTTTTTCAATAAGAACCTTTGTAGCATCGATTCCCACTTTCGTAGTAGTCCCATCAGGAGCTCCTCTGGGATCAAGGGAACTTCCGCGGACATTAGGAATAATCATAATATCCATATCCCCTTTTACCCTTGTAGCAATTGCAAACTCGACATCATTAGGGTCAAAGATATTTATGTCCTCATCCACGACCACTACATGCTTGAGGCTTGTGTGAGCTGCAAAGGCTGCCATAATAGCGTTTTTCCCGTCTCCTTCAGTCTGTTTTTCGATCTGCACAACTGCATGAAGGTAACAGCATCCTCCTTCTGTCAACACCACGTTTTTGACGGTTGTAACTTCCCCTACAGCCCTGTATATCCTTGGCTCGTAAGGCACGCCCATCATCAGGAGGTGTTCGGGACCAGCCGGCAGAATTCCATGATAGATCGGGTCTTTTCTGTGGATAACGCGGGTGATACGGATTACAGGTTCTTTCCTTACCACATCGTATGTTCCGGTAATGTCCACAAATGGGCCTTCATCAACTTTTTCTACAGGGTCAATGTACCCTTCGAGCACGATCTCGGAGTGCGGTACTTTTATCCCGTTTGAGCACTCAAAAAGTTCTACCGGAGCTCCCCGCAGGGCGGCTGCATATTCAAATTCTTTTCCTACAGGGACCCTTGTAGAGGTTGCGTAAATAATCGTAGGGTCGCAGCCGATAACAATTGCAACAGGCAGAGGTTCGCCTTTTTCGATGGCTTTTTTGTGCAGGAGGTAGGTATGCCTCGGGGGAACAAGGCGGGCTGCTAGTTTGTCTTTTCCCACAAGCATAAGGCGGTGGATCGAAGCATTCATAACGTCTCCGTATTCGGAAACTATAATTCCTGCAGTTATGTAGGGGGCTCCGTCTTTTTCAAAATGGGTAAGGATAGGAAGTTTTGTGAGGTCAACCTCATTTTTTATGACCTCAAGGGTAGGAGACTCCGAAACTATCTGTACTTCGCCTTCCGGAGAAACTTCCGCAAGCTTTCTTATAATTTCTTCTTTAGGAACCCCTAGCATGGAAGCAAGTTCGTCCCTGGACCCAAGAAGGTTCATAATAACCTTTGAGCCTGAAATGTCGTGGAAAAGAACCGGAGCTTTTGTTTTTTTTGCAATTCTTGAAGCTTCGAATCTCGGGGAAACGGGCTGAGGAACTTCTACAAGTTTCCCGTTTTCTTTTAACCGGTCTATGAAATCTCTATAACTCATGGGTATCTGGATATCAAAAAGCTGTCAGATGATAAAAAGATTATCCGGTTCCAGGGCTTAATAGCTTCATGCCCTGTTACCGATATCAATGGTTTAATATACTTAAAATATGACGAAAAAGGGCTTTTGCCGCTGAAAATCCTGTTTTCTCTTGAATCAGTATTCTGTTTATGAACCTGTTTTGCCTGAAAACCCAGTTTTATTTCTGGTTCTCATTTCTGATTTGTCAGATCTCGTTTTACTGATCTGACTCTTATTCTTCTGCCTCTTCTATCTCTTTCATTCCTGCCAGTTTTCAGGCATAACCAGGTTTTTTCTAAGATTTTAACATTCATCGAGCATGAAAGCTCTTGGCCTTATGATTTTTTTCTTCTCATACTGGTCAAAGCAATGGGCTATCCAGCCTGAGATTCTCCCTATTGCAAAGATCGAGGTTGCAAGCTGTGGGGGGATTTCCATATATTTATAGATGACTCCGGAATAGAAATCAACGTTAGGATAAATTGGCTTCCCTCTTTTTTCCACAAGCTCGCGGACAACAGTATTTTCGATTGCTTCGGCTGTCGCGTACCAGTGCATATCCCCTTTGGATTCAGCCAGTTTCCTTGAGAGCTGCTTGAATATTGTGCCCCTGGGGTCATATGTCTTGTACACTCTGTGCCCGAAGCCCATTATTTTCTCTCTCTTTTCAATTTTCTCAAGGACAAATTTCTCTGCATTTTCAGGGCTGGCAACGTCTTCAAGCATATTCATAACCTCTGCCCTTGCTCCTCCATGAAGGGGACCTTTAAGTGTGCAGAGCCCTGAAACAACTGCTGAATAGAGGTCGGACAGGGTTGAAGCTGTAACTCTGGATGAGAAGGTGGAAGCATTCAACTCATGCTCGGCACTGAGAATAAAGTCTTTTTCCATGACTTCAGCTTCCAGGGGGTCTGGCTTGCTTCCTTTTATCATGTACAGGAAATTGGCTCCGTGAGAGAGGGAGGGGTCAGGGGGCACAGGTTCCTTTCCATTTGACACTCTATAATATGCAGCAACAATGGTTGGGACTATGGCAATTAGCCGTATGGCTTTTCTCATATTTCCTTCAGGAGAGCTGTCATTCAGGTTCGGGTCGAATTGAGATATGAAAGAAATGACTGTGCGCAGCACTTCCATAGCATCGATATTGAAATTGCACATGCGGATAATGTCCATTACCTCCCTGTTAATTTCACGCTCCGCATGCAGGCGGGCTGAGTACTCGGCAAGTTCCTGTTCTCCAGGGAGCTCTCCCCGGATTAGCAGATAGGAAACTGCATCATAAGGAAGTTCGACCAGTTCGTTGATGTCTACTTCCCTGTATTTCAGAACGCCCTCCAGCCCGTCTATGAAACATATATTTTTACTCATTTTCTACCTCACAGTTATGCCTCGAGGATTTTCAAAAAACTTTGAAATTGGGGAATCCTCTGATTATACGTGAAAGATTTAACACGAAGGACCTTTTGGGTCCAAAAATAGGGTGACAATGCAATTGTATTATCATCGAATAAGTATATTAAATTTGTTGAAATTGTAAATTTAAATCGTTTTAAATATATTTTCCTATGTTAAAACTCCTGCCTCCTCAATCTCTTCACTTATTTTAAGTATGGGGTCTAATATTTTTCGTAATGTATCTCTCTTCAAAATACCTATTTGAGCTAAAATAACCCCGTATCTAATAAGGATAAAAAGAAAGGTTCCGGAAAAAAAGAAGACACCTTATTAAGGCCAGCGGAACCTTTTAAAAAAATATTCTTGTGCTATTCTGGATAAGTGACCTATTATTTTTTCTTCACTGAATCCCGCAGGAACTTATGCAAAATTCCGCCGTTCCTGTAGTACTCTATCTCCACAGCAGAGTCCAGCCTCAATGCTACCTTGAACTCTGTTTCTCCTCCGTTATCGTCCTTTGCCCTTACGAGAAGCTCTCCGTGGGGTTCCATTTTCTCAATGCCAAGGATATCGTAGCTTTCCTTTCCTGTGAGACCAAGGGTATCTGCGTTTTCTCCGTCTTTAAATTGCAGGGGAAGAACTCCCATGCCCACAAGGTTGCTTCTGTGGATGCGCTCAAAGGACTCGGCAATAACTGCCTTTACCCCAAGGAGGAATGTTCCTTTTGCTGCCCAGTCGCGGGAACTGCCTGTCCCGTACTCTTTTCCTGCGAGTACAATCAGGGGGATATCGTTTTCCGCATAAAGCAGAGCGGCATCATAGATCGGGATTCCCTCGCAGGCTTCAGGCGGGAAATCTTCCCCTTTGAGGTGAGAGACAGTCCAGCCTCCTTCCCTGCTTACAAGCCTGTTCCTGAGCCGGATGTTCGCGAAAGTTCCGCGCATCATTACTTCATGGTTGCCCCGGCGCGAGCCGTAGGAATTGAAATCTTTCCGATCCACACCCCAGGATATCAGGTATCTGCCTGCCGGACTGTCTGCCGGGATATCTCCTGCAGGGGAGATGTGGTCTGTAGTGATGCTGTCCCCGAAAAGAGCAAGAACCCTGGCATTTTGTATATCTTCCGGCAGAGGCAAAGTAAGCGGGAAATCCACAAAATAGGGCGGTTCCTGAATGTAGGTGGATGTCGGGCTCCAGTCATAGAGGGTACCCTCAGGCACATCCAGCTCTTTCCAGAGGTTTGCGCCTTCCAGAACACCTGAGTACTCTTTTTTGAACATCGAAGGCTTAACGCTGGTCTTTTCGGTCTCCCTGATCTCTTCGTTTCCAGGCCAGATGTCCCTGAGATAAACAGGGAGCCCGTTCGGGTCATAAGCAAGGGGATCAGTTTCGAAGTTTATGTTCACTGTACCTGCGATTGCATATGCAACAACAAGCGGAGGGGAGGCAAGGTAGTTTGCTTTTACATGGGGGTTGATCCTGCCTTCGAAGTTCCTGTTCCCGCTAAGTACGGCTGCAACCGTAAGGTCTTTTTCTTCAATTTCCTTTGCAACATGTTCGGGCAGAGGTCCGCTGTTTCCTATACAGGTCGTACAGCCGTACCCGACCTGGTGGAAACCCAGAGCCTCCAGATAAGGCAGAAGCCCTGCGGCTCCAAGGTACTCAGTAGCCACTCTTGAGCCCGGAGACAGGCTTGTTTTCACAAAAGGTTTAACCTTCAGGCCCCTTTCAACAGCCTTTTTTGCGAGCAGCCCGGCTCCTATGAGCACCGATGGATTGGAGGTATTGGTACAGGAAGTAATAGACGCGATCACTACGGAACCATGTGTGACCCTGAAGTTTCTCTCATGGGAGTCAACCTTTTTTGCCTCTTCCATTCCGGATGCTTCGGATTCTTCTACAGGTGCTCCTCCTTCTCCCAGCCAGCGCAGATAGGCAGAGTCTCTGGCAAGCTCAACGCCTCCTTCCTTCTTTCTTATAAAGGTCTGTCTCATTGTTTCACGGAAATTTTCAGAGACCTCGTTCAGGAAGAGCTGGTCCTGCGGGCGTTTTGGTCCTGCGAGGCAGGGTTTTACAGTACCCATATCAAGATCGAGAGTGCTGCTGAAAAGAGGTTCAGGTTTGTGGATAGAGTAAAGAAGGTCCTGTGCTTCCAGGTACTTTTTCACAAGGTCAATCTGCTCGTCGCTCCTGCCTGTTCTCTTCAGGTAATTTAAGGTCTCCGCGTCAGGCGGGAAAATCCCGAGAGTTGCCCCGTATTCCGGAGCCATATTTGAAATCGTTGCCCTGTCAGGGAGGCTTAAGGAAGCCAGGCCGGGCCCGTAGAATTCGACAAATTTGCCGACTACGCCGTGCTTTCTTAACATTTTGGTGATCGTAAGAACGAGATCTGTGGCGGTAACTCCGGGTCCCGGTTTTCCATAGAGTTTGAAGCCCACAACTTCAGGAACGGGCATATAGTAAGGCTGCCCGAGCATTACGGCTTCGGCTTCTATGCCGCCTACTCCCCAGCCAAGCACGCCTATCCCATTGATCATTGTGGTATGGGAGTCAGTCCCGACAAGGGTGTCAGGGAACGCAAATAACTCTCCTTCCTTCTCTTTCAGGTGCACGAGTGGGGTCAGGTACTCAAGGTTTACCTGGTGGATGATCCCTCTTCCGGGGGGCACGACCCTGAAATTGTCAAAGGCTTTCTGTGCCCAGCGGAGGACGGTATAACGCTCCCCGTTGCGTTCAAACTCTTTCTTCTCATTTTCCTTAAGGGCATATGCTGTCCCATAGGAATCCACCTGAACCGAGTGGTCAATGACCAGATCAGCAGGAATTACAGGGTTGATTTTAGCCGGGTCTCCTCCAAGGCGCTCCATTGCCGAGCGGAGGGCTGCCAGGTCAACTACCGCAGGAACACCTGTAAAGTCCTGCATGATTACCCTTGAAGGAATAAACGGAATGTCCCTTTCGTTTATATTTTCAGGGCTCCAGCGGGCAAGGGCCTCTACATCTTCTGCAGTTATTATCTGCTTTTCAGTATCCGCATGCCGGAGCAGGGATTCCAGCAGGATCCGTATAGAGTAGGGGAGCAGGGAAATCCCTTCAAAGCCCTTTTCTTCCAGTTTGCCCAATCTGTAAATCGTAGCTTTTCCGGCAGTTGTTTCGATGCTATCTCTTACCCCAAAGGGGTCCAGACCTTCTCTCATTGTATTTTCTACCTCCGGCAAAAATATGAAGTAAAGATAATTATGGATTAAAGATAATCGTGAATAATGTTCTCTCATTAACTCTTTATCTGATGAAACTTCCTCTCTTTTATCCCTGAGACTATTTTATTCCTTCGGGCTTGTTATCTTCCTGTTTTTGGAGGCCGGAAGTTTATCACCCCTTCCCCCACCTGATGTCCGATTCTCGGCATTCTATTTCAATTATATATTCAGGATATCTTTCATATATTCAGGATATCTTTCATATATTCAGGATATCTTTTCCAGCGTTCCTTCGTTTTCAAGCACGTGCAGAACAAAAGGCAAGTTATAAAGACATATTTTAAAGACAAGTTTTTTTCTTATTTTTCCTGGAATTATGCTCAATTTATTTATATGCTATTCAATAATTCCCAATTTAATTATATGCTATCCAATATTATATGTTGTCATCTATAATAATAATTGACCGTTTCAGCTTTCAAAAACTTGTCCATCAGGGTTCTGGGATCTGAAGGTCCGGAATTATGTATCCCCTCATACTGTTGTAGCAGGGGCAGGGGTGAGATGGGCAGGAATGGGATTGAAATCCAGGCAGAGATATATTAAAAAGTTTCTTCAAAATCCCTGAAATAGCCTGTTCTGTATTTTCAGGAGCTGGTCAACAGATTCCGAATTTCCACAGCGTCCTGATTCTCTGATGAAGAGGGAAATGAATCTGAAAAAGAACGGGGACCCTTAAAATTGGAGGCGCAAAAAAAGAACGGGCGCCTTTTATAAGGAAATACCTCAAAAAAAGAAGGAAAGGGGCTGTTTATTATCAGTCGAATACCCCGCTAGCTTGCTGCGGGGTGCGCCAGCGCAACTTTGATTAAAGGAAAAAGTTCGTTTTATTCTTTTTTAATATTGCTTTTTTCTTCTCAAGACGATGTTTCTTTACTATCAGCAGTTAGGTATGGCAGTTCAGGGTTTGCAATATTCCATAATCTTCCGGCACGATAATTCAGGTTTCGCGGCAATGTGAACAGAAAAAGATATTAAACCCCTACATGAAACCTGTTTATGTAATTACGAACCATATATGTGGTAAAGAGGATACTGAAACCACTTTCGGTTATGAACGGTTTTGGTAGAAGTTAGATAATTCTTTCTTCATATCAGGCATGGATGTGATTTTCTTGCTCAAAAACAAACAGGACATATTCAGGAGATTCTCAAGCTCCGGCCGCAGGCTCAGGAAAAACCCGGGGTCCGGGAAGGATTCTTTACGCGACTCTCTCATAGGGTTCTGTCCTGTAATTGACGCCGACTTTGTCGAGGTTCGCGAAGACCCTGCCTCTATCGAAGACGATTCTGTCGAAGATGATTCTGCTGGGCTGGACTCCGAACTGATTGAAAATCTCAGAGAATACCTTAGAACGAGATCTAAGGAGGAAATCACTGAAATCTTTGAAGAAATTCGCAAAATCCTGGAAAGCAGGACTTCCGAAGGCAGATTTTCTAAAGACCCAATGGAAGGGTCGTCTGCTTCTGAAAAAGTGCGGATGAAGGATATTCCGCGAAGAGCTTTCAGGACATTTACGAAAACTGCCTCCTGCGGAAAGGACCGGGTAATAAAAATTTCAAAAACCGTTTCTTCAAAAGCCTCAACAATAGCTTCCGAGGGGAAGGAGTCAGTAAAGGTCTCTTCGAAAAAACTCAATGACAAGTGGAGTAATCTAAGTCCCGGCGACCGCAAAATGATTTCTGAGGCTCTGATCACAGTGATCGAGATCGGGCTGCTCAGGAATTCCACCAAAGGCAGAAAGGCGGCATTTGTTGTTTTGTCAAGCATCTATAGGCATCAACCGCCAGGTAAGAAAGATCTGGAAGAGTTCATAGACGAGGTGAGCAGGCGTTTTAAGCGCAGACATTAATTGTACATCTGCCCCTTTTTATAATGAAGCTGGAGATCTCGGAAATTCCGATCTGTATGGAAATTATCCTTTCAATTTACCCAACCAGTTAAAACATCCTCATAGGTCTGCTGATTGCTTTTATAAATCTTGCAGGGCTTTCCTCAACCTGCCAGTTTCCGGCATCAGGAATAATATAGGTATGGTCTGAGACCTGGTCCAGCCCTCCTGCATCGTAGTTTCCTATTATCAGGGAAAAGATGCGGGCTTTTCTTTCGGCTTTTATTTCATTCCATTCCCGGACAAGGGGTTTTTCTGAGAGTTCGGAGGCACCATCGGTCAGGAAAAGGAGGTCTGCTCCCTGGAAGGTTTTTTCCTCTTTTACTGCTTTGAGCCCCGCTCGAAGAGCTGTGTTGAAGTCCGTGCCGCCCCCAAAAGTATACTTGATAAACTCCAGAAACTCGTTGCCCATGCGTTTTTTATCCGTAAGCTCGATCTCAACTGTCTGCCATTTCGATGAAAAAAGAATTACTTTGACATCCCTGTTTTCTCTTAACATCCTCCTCGCAATTGCCAGGACCACGGCTTTTGCAAGAATTTCAGGCCCTCCCCGCATGGAAGCAGAGGTATCAACCAGGGCGACAACAGGTCCTTTTCTCTTTTTTCCTGCAGAGTTCGAGTTCCAGTTTTTCCCTCTGAGCTGGTATGTAAGGAGCTTTTCTTCGAGCATATCAGCATAGAACTTGAGCTTCAGGACCGGGTTTTTGAGTTTTATGGCTTCTATCGGAAGCAGGGTCCTGATTTCGCCTGAAAAGGTAATTGAGTGCACTTCACTTTTGCTGTGCGGCGATAATTGCAGTTTCTTTGAGCCGTACTCAAGCTCAATTCTGCCAACCTGTTCGAGAATCTCATTCAGGTCAGAACTTTTCCTGAGGATTGCCGCATACTTTTCAAGGTTTTCAAAGTATTCCCTGTGCAGAGCCTGTAAGGAGTAGTCCCACATTCTTCCCGGAAAGAGCATGGAGAGGATCTCAAGCATTTCTAAGTGGTCTTCGAGGGCAGGGATAAGCTCCTCAAGCTTTGCAGCTATCTTTTCTCCTATTACAGAGTCAACTGCTTCTCCAGCCTTTTCGCTGAACATGAATTCCCGGGTAATTGAGGCAAGTCTTTCCGACGCCGCCGTGTTTTCAGGCTCCTGGTCATGGGCCTGGTAATCCTCTGACCGGTTTCCAGCATTTTTAAGGAAATTTCCCTTATTCTCTTCTGCTCTCTGGTTATTCTCGTCTTCTCTCTTTCTGTCCTGCCATTCGTTCGCATTTCTCTGCCAGTCAGAGTATTTAGAGCTTTCAGCCCTTTCCAGCCTGCTCCTTTCCCATACAGCCTGAGTTTCACTGATCAGCTCTTTCAGGGCTTTCAGACTTTTTTCCAGTCCTTTCTGGGATTTCCTGAACAAATCCGGTTCTACTTTTTTGTAATCATCAAGAAGCGTAAAAAGTTCTTCCAGCAGACTTTTCAGGATAAAAATCCCTGCCATCCGGTTGGTTCCTGCAAGGATTTTTATTTCTTCCCAGGCCTGCTGGTTTCTCATGCTAAGGAAGATCGGATAAAAAACCCCGAATTTTTCCATAAAGCGTTTTTCGTCCTTTATTTCGTAGTCTTTTTCTGAGAGGAGTTCATAAATAAGTACCTCTGCAATCTCTTCTCTGAGCCCGTGAGGCACTTTTCGGGGAGTTGCCAGGAAGTCCCGTAGTTCAATATTCAATATCGTAGAGGGGTTAAACGCCTGATCAAAAGATAATGCTCGGTTTGATCCGGACAGATCTTCGAAATCTCTTCTCGAGCTTTTCAGGTTCTGCATATTTTTTGTTTCCTGCCTTTTTCGGGTTTTCAGGAACCACCTTTTCAGGCGACTTCTGCTTTTTCGAGTTCTACATCAAATATTTTCGGTTTTTCTAGCAGGGCCCGGATTTCGTTCAGATGGCTTGCAATCTCGTAAATATCCGTGTTTTTGGAGCGGTATTTCATCAGGATTTCCTTGCTGTCCTGTCCGGAAACCCATATATTTTCCCTGAGGGTTTCCTCAAGGGCTTTTTCTTCTTCCTGCACCTGCTTTCTAAAGTAGTTCAGCTTTTCCTCAAGGTTTTCATACTCTTTTTCGTAGAGTTTCTTGTCTCCGTAGTCCAGGCTGAGCTTGAACTCAAAACCGTTCCTCCGGCGGAACTGCTCTGCCACGGCTTCGAAGCTCAGCGCCCCGTTAATGTTGCTGTACTCAAGCCCGAAACTGTAGGTGTGGGTCGGAAATTCGGTATGGTGTTTTAAAAAATCAAGGGCATTATTGAATGTGAGACTCTTCGGGGCTTTCGCCCCCGTAAACCTGGAAGTCCTCATGCTGCCGGTCGTCTTTTTCTCTTCTTCAAAGCACTTATTACAGGACACAGGGTCCGGAAGTTCCTGCTGCAGGCAGCTGTAAACAGAATTTCTAAGGTCAAGCACATTCTGTTTGAGCTTTCCGGTATCAGTGCCTCCGTAGACAACTCTATCCAGGATAAGTTTCCTGATCGTTTCCTTCTGTTCGGGGAGGTCCCAGAGCATGTGCTGGAGCAGGACAACAGTCATCCTGTTTACGCTTGTGTGCCCGTTTACGGCGGAAGCGACCCTGAGCACATTTATAATCTTCTTCCAGCGCCTGTCCGAAATGAAGATATTGGAATTCTTAAGCTCTCTTCTCAGTCCTCTTATAATTGCCCGGACCTCAGGGTCTACACTCATATCCCTTGCTTTTTTCCGGATTTCCCTTATATCGTCAATCGAGAGTTTCGTTGAAGGCAGGAAGTCCTCCGTATTTTCGAAAATAAGGTCCTCAAGGTTTTCTTCATGCTGAATATAGTCCACGCTATACCTGAAAAGGAACCTGTCGTAAAGGGCTTCAAGGCTTTCGTCTTCTTCGGGCAGTTCGTTGGAAGCCCCAAATACGGAAAAGAGAGGGACATCCATAACCTCCTTGCCGTTATGGTATTTCCTCTCGTTCAGAACTGTCAGAAGGCTGTTTAAGATAGAGCTGTTCGCCTTGAAAATTTCGTCAAGAAGGGCGATATGTGCAGTTGGCAGGTAGCCTTCTACCCTCCGGCTGAATTCGTCCTTCTCAAGCGCCTTTAGAGAAAGTGGTCCAAATACTTCTTCCGGAGTGGAAAAACGAGTAAGGAGATAATGGAAAAAGTTCCCTCCTTCGATAGTTTCGCAGATTTTGTTTGCAAGCAGGGTTTTTGCAGTTCCCGGAGGGCCCAGCAAAAGAATGTGTTCTCCCGAGAGCAGGGCAAGAAGAGAACCGTTGATTTCAGCATCTCGTTCTTTAAAGTAGCCAGAGAATTCCTGTTTAATATTGAGGATATTATTTTTCAAATCCCGAACTTTCATAAATTTCAAAACCTTTATAAATATCTCTTTTCCAGCATCTCATCTGTAAGCCTGTAAAAGGGCTTTGCAATAATAAGCAGCAGTACCCGGGTCCAGTAATCTTAAAAATGAGCTAACTATTTTTATGGGCCTTGCCTTAATTAATTTTTCCAAAACAAATTCTGATTCGTAACCCCTGGTATGCCTGCGGGTTATCCCCCTCTTTGCAGTGATATCTCTTTTTGCCTTAAACACTGAAATCCGGAGCACTCTCTTTTCTCAAAGTTTAATCAACTTCAAGGTTTAATCAAAGCTTCCATTCCTTGCCTTTCCTCGGCTGTCCGAAGAGGTTATGCATTAAGAAGTCAATCACTACTGGAATGGTTTTAACTTCTCTGGATAATATCATTTTCAGAGACTGGCCAACAAAATCAATATTCGAGACGAATATTCTGGAAGATCTTTCATGAATGATTTTGAGCGTGAAAAATATAGCCGACAGATCCTCCTTTTCGGGGAAGAGGGGCAGGAAAAGTTGAAGAATGCGAAAGTACTGGTTGTCGGCGCAGGTGGACTCGGAAGCCCAATTTCTACATATCTCGCAATAGCCGGGGTCGGAAAAATAATTCTTGCAGATTTTGATTCTGTGGATCTCAGTAACCTGAACAGGCAGTTTCTCCACCATGAGACGGATATTGGGAGGGCAAAGGTTGAATCCGCAAAGGAAAAGCTTCTTTCCATGAATCCCGGAATTGAGGTTGAAACTATTGGGGAAATGCTTGCCGAATCAAACATCGAATCCCTGATTCCTGAATGTGATATTATTGTCGATGCCCTTGATAACCTCGAAACCAGGCATCTGCTTAACAGGCTTGCCGTAAAAAGGAGAATTCCATTTATTCATGGGGCGGTTACAGGGTATGATGGTCAGGTCACTACGATAATTCCTGGAAAAACCCCTTGCTTTTACTGTATTTTTCCGCGAATTTCCAAAAAAGAAGTTTTTCCGATTTTGGGTGCAACTCCGGGTATTATAGGCTCTATTCAGGCAAATGAAGTAATTAAGTTTCTGACTGGAAAAGGAAAGCTTCTGGAAGGCCGCCTTCTGTTCTGGAATGGGCTTTCTGGACATTTCAGTGAAATCTCTCTCTCGAAGTTAAATAATTGTCCGGTTTGTGGATCTCTTAATGAATTAACTGATAATAGGTGAAAATAACTGAAAATAACTGAAAAAGAATAAGATATCTGCCTTTTCTCAGGAAGGGTAAACCTTTGTTTCAAGATGAAATAAGCAGGATTCCCGTCACTTCAGTGGCGGGTAGTTGACTTTCCTGCCTGTTGATCATTTTTTATATATCCTTTATAATAATATCTTATGGGATATATCAAAGGGGGATATTTCATGAAACGAAAGGTTCCGCCAGTTGAGGGCAAAGGCGGCAATTGGCAAGACTATTCAGGCTCATTGTCTAAGGGATTTCAAGATCTTAATCCATATGCACCTTATTTCTCTTATGCTTCTGCCCCGAACGTTCCTTACCTTGACCTTGGAATCTATCGAGAATCCAGGGTTAAGTCGTTGATAAAGGTACACAGTAAGGACATGTATCGGTTGCTCGAGAAGGTTAATTTTGATGGAAAATACTACCGGGTAAAGTGTGTAAATTCCGGGGAATGGGAATGCTGCTGGGACCTGGCGATCAGGGTTCAGTTTTTTGGAAAAATGCAGGGGATGGTTCTTTATCCCAAACGTCTGGTTTCCAGGAAAGAAAAAAAGATTATTTACAGGTCCATAATCCTTGTTAACCCTTACCAGCTCTGGGACGAGGCTCTTGTAAACAAATTCTGGAACTTGCAGGAAAGAGTCGAATTCCTTATATCCAGAATCCTTTTTCATGAGTGCATTCATCTTATGATCTCGCTTGGAAATATCCTGCCTTCAGGTTTCGGAAATACGGATATCTATCTTGAGTTCAGAAAGAGGCTTGAGATCTCCAACTCTAAAAAACTGTCATCTGAACGTCATGAGGTGCAGTTCCGCCTCTGGAATCTTGTCCTGTTTGGAGCTTCAGATTCCGAAAGTGAACAAACCCTGCTCGAAAGAGTTCAGGAGATCTATGAATTTCTTATTAATGAAAAATACAGTAACCAGAAAACGGGTAATGTTTTTCATTCCTCTTCTAACAATGAAAAAATAGCTCGGAAATACGCCTGGGTGGCAGGTGTCAAAGCCGGAGGTGACGTCCAGGTCAGCAAAAATGTATGGAAGGTGGAAGTCCGCAGGCTCAGTATGGCACTGAGGGGGCTATATAATGGGATTGATGTGCTGCTTGGCAATTGAACCGGATGGGTTTTTCCTTCCTTTTTCCTCTCTTGTTTTCTTATAGGGATTGATCTCATCTTTCCAGGACATTTGCTATTTCATCCATATCGGGAAGTTCATGAACCAGATATCTTTTGAAGAATATCACTCTACGTTCCTCATCAATAATTATGTTAGCCCTGTCAGAGACTCCTTCTTTTTCTCTGAATATGCCATATTTTTTGGCAACCTCACCATGCGGCCAGAAATCCGAAAGAAGTCTGATGTGTTTAATTCCCAGTTCCATGGCCCAGGCTCTCTTTGATGGTATGGGATCCACGCTTATACCAAACGCCACGGTGTTTAGGCTGGTAAACAACTCATGGTTGTTCTCCAGGGATCTTATCTGGTCTGCACAGACGTTTGTCCAGGCAAGAGGATGGAACGATAAGAGCACCTTCTTGTCTCTTAATTCATAGAGATGCACTTCTTTCTCCTTATGGTCTCTTAACCTGAAATCCTGAATTTTATCCCCGATTTTTATCTCATTCATCATAATTCCTCCTTTAATAAAATCATTTATTTAATAATAACTTTTGTTTATTAAAATCTTTTAGTTATCCAATTTTTATGGGTTTGCCGATATTGATTAGTTATTCCGGAAATCCTGAAAAAAGGAGTGAAAAGGGCTATTATTGTTTTCTCTCTTATGCTCAACCTATTCGATCAGTTTCAAAACATCTGATCCGTTTGACCGCTCTAACTTCAAAATGAAAACAAACATGAAATTCTTCAAAATAACAGGCACAAAGAAATGAAAGTACTTTTCAAATCACATTACTTTCATGCCAAATAAAAAGATCTCTTTTTCAACTTTATCAATATCAAGCAATATCCAGAGCGATAACTTTCAGAGCTGAGATATATTTTAAAATACGATGTTGACTGAGTCTCTCAGTAAAACAGTTGTCTACAAAATTCAAAATTGATTGCTTATTGACATCAAAAATAGAGGCAGAATTTGAAGATTTTAATCTTTTCTGAATACTTTATTTATAATTTGCTATGTCCACACTCTCACAATTCCTGAAAGTGGGCTTTGAACAAAAATTAGTACAAAGCCTCGTGCGTGATTCGAACACGCGACCTAGTGATTACAAGTCACTCGCTCTACCGGGCTGAGCCAACGAGGCGCAATGAAGCTGACAGCAAACTTATCTAAATACAATACTCACAGATAAACTTTATGGCAGAATCCCTCTTTCAGGAATTTGTCGCAGTGTTTCAACTGTCTGCCTTTTCCCTGAGTTTGTTGTTTTCAGAATGTTGCGGCGCATAAACCTTATGGCATTCTTTCTCTATATCTCACATAAGATGTGGCAGGAAATGGCAAAATACGGGCGCAAGCTGGTAGAACACGGGCTTGTGGAATCAAATTTTGGGAATATCAGTGTCAGAGCTGGGGATAAGATGCTTATTACCCGGAGCGGGACTGCCCTTGACGAGATCACCGGTGATAATGTTGTTGAGGTCGAAATTCAGGATACTTCATCCCTGGATATAATTGCATCTTCCGAGACTGTAGTGCACAGGGAGATCTACAGGAAGACCTCTGCCCTTGCAATAATTCACGCCCATTGCCCATATGCAGTGGTGGAGTCCTTGCTTGCCGGCCCCGGAGAGGTGATCGTTCCTGTGGATAGTGAAGGGCAGTACTTCCTTGGGAATATCCCTGTGGTAGGCGGCGGGATCGGGAGCCCGGAACTTGCAGAAAATCTGGCAGATGCGCTTTCAGGGCACAGGGGGGCTGTGGTCTTCAGCCATGGGACTTTTGCCATCGGAAGGACTTCCGGAGAGGCGTATATTGTGACAACGCAGCTTGAGCACTCCTGCAGAATAAAGTACCTGTATGAGCTTGCAGCCGTAAAAAAGTGAATATAAACAGTAAAAAGTGAGTTAAGTAAGTATTATCTATGGAGTGCACTGATAATCAAACATACAGCCTTAAGTATAAATATCAAAAGGCAGGTAAACAAGGAAATAATATAAATAAGTAGATTCAAATCGGCATAAGACGCAGGATAAGCTGCTATTCTTTCAGGCCTGTCTTCTATAACGGATATACAACTAAAAGGAAGATCCCAAGTACCATGACATTTAATGCCCTGAGACCCGTTGCCTCGAGAGTTATTGACCCGCTGGCAGATTTTTTCATAAAATATGAGGTCTCACCTGATACGATTTCCATAGTTTCCCTGATCTGTGCTTTCTTTGCGGGGCTCAGTTTTTATTATTCTCCTGTATATAACGAACTCACCCTATTAGCAGGCATCCTGGTAGTGTTTAACTCGCTTTTCGATGCCCTGGATGGGGTAATTGCACGCAAATCCAACAGGGCAACACCGAGGGGTGATTTCCTCGACCACGTAATCGACCGCTATTCGGACGTGTTTATTATCTGCAGCATTTTTTTTGCAGGTTATGTGTCCTGGCAGATAGGGGTTGCGGCAATCGTGGGCGTGCTTCTTACGAGTTATCTCGGGACTCAGGCCCAGGCACTCAATCTCGGAAGATATTACGGAGGGATCATGGGCAGGGCTGACCGTCTTGTGGTCATAATCCTTGCCGCCTTCGCCAATTCGTTTTATCCTGCTTCGATTGTAGGTTTTACCATCCTTGGCTGGGCTGTTATCCTGATTGCTGTGACCAGCCACATTACTGCAGTCCAGCGGATTATTTATATCTGGAATAGGCTGGACTGATACCTTTCAGCGTTTTTTGATTTTAGCTGGTTTCAGGGTTCAGCCGGCTAAATCGTTTTTAAATCTTTTTGATGCCTGAAAACAGGCTCCTGAGGCGGATAGGTTAATGTAAGACAAAACCCAATACTGGACTATGTCGTCTCAAGGAAAAAAGTATGAGTATCTGGAACACACTGCAGATGTAAAGTTCCTTGCCTATGGAAATACTCTGGAAGAGGTATTTGAAAACTCAGCTCTTGCTATGTTCAATGTCATAATTGATACAGGGAAGGTTTCAGGAGAGACGGCTAGAGATATTTCCCTTAAGTCCCCTGATCTGGAATCTCTGCTTGTGGACTGGCTTTCTGAGCTTTTATATCTTTTTGAGGTCGATGAGATTGTTTTCTGGAAGTTCCGGGTAGAGGAAATCAGGGAAGAAGAAGGTGAGTACTCAATAAAAGCCCTGGCATCAGGTGAAAAATACTATCCTGGAAGCCACCCCTTTGAAACTGAAATTAAGGCTGTCACTTATAATCAGCTGGAACTCGAGAAGACTGCCGCCGGCTGGAAGGCTCAGGTTGTTGTTGATATTTAAGGAGCAGTGGTTTTTGATTTCTTTATGTATGTCTGGAATGTATAGCTGCTTTTTGATTTCCTTATGTATGGCTGAAATGTATGGCCGCTATGCATGACACTCATGTATGCCTCTTGTTTATTTCTATTATTTTGCGCCATACATATCTTCATGTACGTGAATTATTATCCTATTCTGCGCTATAAATTTGGGATGAATTATTATATGCTAAATTTACCTATCCCACTTAACCGGTTAAGTGAATTTAAACAGCCAAATTTAAGTTAACTCGCTATATTAACTAATTAATTCAATCAGATTCTGACGGCTTGTTATTATTGAGCTATACTCGTTCCAGGCATTTTGTAAAATTCCTGGTTTTTAATGCAGTCTGAAAAAGTGTATCTTATTTGTGTTTCCGGAGTAATTTGTAGATCATCAAGGAAACGTAAAGTAAAAGGGTAATTTCAGGATTATATTCATATCGGGATTATATTAATATTAGGATTATATTAATATCAGAATTATATTCATAACACGTAAAGGAGCAGGGAGTATCAATTATGGTAGAGAGTGAAGATATCGGTACTGAGGAATTGGGTACGGAAAATGTACACCGAGACATAAATAGCATGGTCCGGAAGCTTTCCGATAATAGCTGGGAAATCCCGAGAGGGCACATTCCTAATATGAGGGTTCCAGGGCGCCTGTTTGTATCTGAAAATTTACTTGGAAGCATTGATCCCGGTACTATCGACCAGATTGCAAACGTTGCAACTCTTCCTGGCATTCAGAAATATTCCATGGCAATGCCTGATGCCCACCTCGGCTACGGTTTTGCTATAGGAGGCGTTGCCGCTTTTGATGCAGAGGAAGGAGTTATCAGCCCCGGTGGAGTGGGTTTTGATATCAATTGCGGGGTACGGCTAATCCGCACAAACCTTCAAAAGGAAGATGTAGTTCCTGAAATAAAAAGGCTGACTGATGAGCTTTTTAATAATATACCTTCAGGTGTCGGATCCAAAAGCCGGTTCAGGGCTTCTGACCGGGAACTTGACAGTGCGTTTCTTGAGGGTGCAAAGTGGGCAGTGGAAGCCGGGTATGGTGTGGAAGCGGATGTGGAACACTGCGAGGGGAATGGCTACCTGGAAGGAGCAGATATTTCTCATGTGAGCGCAAAGGCAAGGACCCGCGGAAAACCTCAGATCGGAACTCTCGGGAGCGGCAACCACTTTCTTGAAGTCCAGTATGTGGACGAGATTTATGACAAAGAAGTGGCTTCCGCCTTCGGACTTGAAGAAGGCCAGGTTACGGTAATGATCCACTGCGGGTCAAGAGGCGCAGGGCATCAGGTCTGCACGGACCATCTAAAAGAACTCTCTCAGGCTGTGAAAAAGTACGGGATTGAAATTCCGGACAAGCAGCTTGCCTGTGCTCCGGCTCAGTCAAGGGAAGCACAGAACTATTTCAAAGCTATGCTCTGCGCTGCAAACTATGCCTGGGCAAACAGGCAGATGATCACTCACTGGACACGCGAGTCTTTTGAAAAGGTATTTGGCAGGGATGCCGATGACCTGGGAATGAGCCTCCTGTATGACGTTGCTCATAATGTAGCAAAACTGGAAGAACATACTATTGACGGCAGGAAAAAAGAGGTTTACGTGCACAGAAAAGGGGCAACAAGAGCATTTCCCTCAGGACACCCGGAAGTTCCAGCCGCATACAGGGACGTGGGACAGCCGGTTTTAATTCCCGGAAGCATGGGGACACCTTCTTTCATACTCTGCGGTGCAAAAGAGGCTATGGACGTTTCTTTCGGCAGTGCCTGTCACGGAGCCGGGAGGATTATGAGCAGGGCTCATGCAAAGAAAGAGTTCCATGGACAGAGCATAAAAGAGAACCTTGAAGCCCACGGAATCACTGTAAGGGCAACTCACCCTTCAGTAATTGCGGAAGAAGCTCCTGGCGTGTACAAGTCCAGCAGTGAGGTAGTAAATGTCGTGCATGAACTTGGTATTGCCCGCAAGGTTGCAAGAGTAATCCCACTTGGGGTCGCAAAAGGTTAAACTGGCAGAAATTTAACCTTCTTTTTTATTTTTCCAGATTCTTTGAGCAGCCCGTCTTTCTCAGGAGTTTTAGTCTTTTGAACAGAAATCAGGTTCTCTGAATTCTTCTATTCCATATAAGTCGGAGCTGTCTGCAGATTGGTGTTCTTTATAGAACCTGAACACGATCATACTTGAATATGAAGAAGTTACAAAAGGTGTACCGTTTTCTCTGAATATATTTGAAAAATATTCTGCAAGGTTATGGATCACGTTTTCATTTTTGAAATCATGATAGATGGTTACTGATTCTTTTTCTGGTTCAAGACAGATTTCTATGTTCTTTACCAGCTGGGTTGCCAGGTACATCTTCCTGAAGTAAACCAGTAAATCTGGAAGAGACATTTCGCTTATTGATTGTTTGCACAGGCGTTCTAGTATCTTTGTCGGGTTCGGGACATCACCGGCTGCAAAAGTTTCGAACTGGGTTCGGTGCAAAGTCACAAGGTTGTATCTTTCAACATTGTATGTATTCATTAACTGGGTCCAGAACTCTGTATTATCGTCAAGTTCTCTGCAGACTATATCAAGGCAACCAAAGTGTTTTCGGATCCCTGGCATGGTCTCATTAAGAGACACTGAGAGGTTCTTTTTGAATGAGATCTGGGTTGAATTTGCCCGTCTGAAAATGTGTTCCACATCAAGCTGTTTCCATCTGGCCAGAAAATGGGCTATAAGCTGGGCAAAAAACTCTCTGTTGTTTATGGTGGCATTGGAAATAAGTATAAGGGCAGACTCAGGGTTTTGGATATCCTCACACTTGATTGATGTTCTGATTGTCCACTGGTAGTTTCTGGAAACCTTGTTAAGGTAGTCCTCTAGTTCTCTCATATCACTAATTTCAAAAGGATTAATTAGCTCATTAACCAGCTCTTCATCCGTAAGCCTTCCTTTTGTATTCCTGAAAAGCCATTCGAGCATTGTTTTATTTATTATGATATTTTCCCCGTTCTTGATTGTGTCGTTCAGTTCTTCTTTTGCGGGGGTTTCTTTTAAAAATATAATTGCTTCATCAATGCTTTTATGATACACAAGTGCTGTATCTGCAATTTCAATTGTGTCCCTGACTGCGGCGCTAAGATTCCCGTCATTGGCGTCTAGAAGGGGCTGCAACTTTTTAAGGTATTTATCATCAAGGGATATATTTTTTCTGATCAGCATATTTTCACCCAAGATGGTCTGGCTTTCCGGTCCTTTATGCTACGATCCATAGTCTGTGCCCCTGATACGAATGGCTTTTTTATCTCTTCCGGCTCAAAGCTTAGAAAATTTGTTTTATCATATATAATATATTATTTTAAAATCTAAAAATCTTTATCAGTAGTTTATATAATGGTAAGTGCTACCGAATATTAAATCTTTCTGTTTAGTGCCATTTTTTGATAATTTTTGTAAATTTATATTATTCTTCAGGAAGGTTAGTCAATCTGCAGTTACACATAATATTCCCTGTTTGGAACTTCTGACAAATCCATCTGCTTCATTATTTTTGGTTCATTACTGTATGGTCCACATCAGGTAGAACTTTCCTCCCATGTGCTAAAGTGGGGAAGTGACACCGTATCTAAAACAGATAATATCAGTTCACAATTCTTTATATATATATGTAAAACAGTGTACGACATGTAAATTAAATAAATTAGAATGTGAATGGGGGCTCGAATAGCCTTGAGAATCAGGTTACTTATTCCCTATATGCTCACAGTTTGTATGGTCTTTGTTGTCCTCTCCAGTTTCGAAAGACACTGGTTAACTCTCTGACAAATGGTGAGTCTGGAAATGGATTTGTATACCTTCTGATTGGGTGGGGGTTCTGTATAAATATCCCGTCAGGACTTTACACATCCTTAATAATCTGATCTTCTACAGGGCATATTTGTTCCCCCTCAAAAGCGAGTTGGGAGTGGATTCATCGTATCTGGCAGGCTCTTTAATACTTCCTTGTCTGTCAGGTACTTTCCTTATAATAAATAATCTGAGAATACAAAAAATTCTTTCAGGTTTAACTTTTTCTCTGTTGTTTTTTCTCTATTTTTTTATCTGTTTAAGTTTCTTTTTCTCTCATAATTTTTCTTTACTACGGAAGGAGAAATAATTCCACGAGAAAGGTACCTTTAGGGGCTGATGCACCTTCAGGGGCTGGTATGGCCTCACAGTTACCTCTACTATGGACTGGGAATGATGAGAAAACTTTGAAATAAATTACTGAATCCACGGTAAAACAAAAAAAGAAAAAGCAAAGAGAAAATGCCTCTTTGCTTCTGGATCTTGCGATCCCTTTAATATATTTTGAACTTACGTCAGTTTGGTGACCGGGTGGTTAGCCAGGTCGGCAATCTCAACGCCAAGTTCCTTTGCGGTTTCGCCAAGCATGATGTCTACCATGGCTACAGCCGGGAAAATCTGGTTGACGTTTTCGATAGGACCGTAGAGCAGGAAGTCAGAACCTGCAATCTGGGCTACCAGGTTGGTACCAATGTCTGTAGGCATGTAGATTGCTTTTGGGTCAGGCTGGGTTTTCTTGAATTTCCGGAGCCAGTCCCAGGCTGAGGCCATGTTGTGGTATCCGCCGCCTACAGGAAGGCCGAGCTTTCCTTTGATTGTTGGCACTGAGCGGATTGTTGCGCCAGAACCTGCGCCAAGGGGCATTGCAGCAACGTCGATAAGGGGAATCTTGATTCCACATTCCTCAGCGACCTGGAGCATACCTTTAGTCTGCCCGGAACCACCGACTTCAAGGATGTCAAGCTTTCCTTTTACGGTTGGGTCGGTTGCGTTGAAAGCCAGGACAATTGCGGCTTCCACATCGCTCTCTGCGAGTACGTCCATTTCTGACTGTTCAATACTTGCATTGATGGAGTTATGGATTGCCCTGTTTGCAACTCCGATTTCAGTACAGTACTTTGCTGCGAATGCACGCACTTCTCCGGCTGAGGAGTCGATCAGGAAGGGGGTCCTGTCGTCGATCCCAACGAACCAGTCGATGTAATTCTTGATTGCTTCGGGGGTTTCACCCACGATCTGATTTACGTAGGGGTTTCCTGTGGCGTCGCTCATTGACACCTGGGTGTTCCACAGAGTTTCTGCAGCGGCTCTGTCAAAGAGACCTTTGTCCTCATCGGTCACGATCTTGTGCCTTGCATAGAACATGGTACTGACTAACACGGTTGGGTATTCACCCGGCTGTCCGCCGAACTTAACTCCACCTACTTCGAAAACTTCCTGTTTCTTGTCAAACTTGAACATTTTGATCCCTCATTATATTGTGAACATTGATGATACCGAGACATAGATCAGGAAGAGGAGCAGTCCTACCACTGCGCCGTACAGAATTCCAATGTCTCTTCCGACCTTCTTTCCGATTCTCTGTGCAACTTCACTGTTGACAAACTCAACCTTTTCATCGATCTTTTCGAGCCTTTTCATTACTTCGTTAAACTCAGCTGGATCTACATACGCTGCTGGTGCTTTTCCTTCCATAGTTTCACCTCTCAAGCTTAGAGACCGGCCATTAACGGGAGTATGATTACCATCAGCAGTGAAAAGAGGAAGCCTGCTGCAAAGCCAATTATTCCGGTGGACATTACCCCGGAATCCAGCTTCTGGTTCCTCGCAATCAGCTGTGCTCTGTACCGAATGCTCTCAACAGTAGCATCAATTGCGCCCATCTGAGGGTTGAGCACCATTGGCACTCCTTTTCCGTATTCTTCTGCCATCCTCATTACCTCCCGAGCAGTAATAACCCAAGCAGGGATATGGTTACTGTCAACCCGATCATGGCACCTTCAATCTTTCCTGCATGAATCCCTGAGTGGAACTTGTTCAAGTTTCCGATGTCAAGCATCCGGGCTTCAATGCCTTTCAGCCTGCTGCGGATGACTGCAATCTCACCGGAGACCGGCCTGACTACTCCTGCCTCTTCTTCTTCTTCTCCCTCGTCGCTGATTACCACGACCATTGGTTCTGCATCAAAGGCACCAGGGTCCTTTGATGCAAGTTCCCTTACCTTGGCTGTGATTGCACCCATGTCTTCTGTGTCCAGCAGGTTTACGGTCTGGATCTGCTGCTGGAAGCGGGCAATTACCTCCTCGTTCAGGTTCTCTACATACGGGATAGCACCTACAGCACCTACAATTCTGTGGTCTTTTACACCATTTGCATGGACAGCGAGCATTGCCTGTCCTGTGACGTGCCCTTTGACTTCAGCTCCGGTTACAACCAGGAACCTGATATTGGGGTTTGCAATTATGTCGGCAACGACCTTCTCTATACCCAGGTTTTCGGTTTTACAGGACCCCGTAATTGCTGCTCCGGCATCGAGAATAGGTTTTCCTGGGAGGTGTGACGCACAGGTAATGACTGCAACACAGCCCTTTACATCGCCGACTTCATATTCCCCTTTCAGAATGGGCCATCCTGGCGCGGGTTCTCTTTTATTTACCATTTTACATACCTCCCTCGATCAGTCTCTGTATGAATATGATCAGGGCAAGCAGCCCGCTGAAGGCAAGACCTAAAACGACTCCGTAGAAAGAGTTCCCATAAATTCCTGCCATATAGGAGGTGTTTTCACGGCCGGGCCATGAGTTCATGAGCGGTTTGCTGGGCGAAAGTGAGTTTAACAGATCTTCTGCAATTAAGTCCAGTTTGTCCATTCTCTCAAAGACAGGTTCCATGGAATAGAGAACCGAGTCTGCCCTTTCTTCTGCTACAACTGCAGTGTCAGGGTCCATGACCAGGTGTACTTCGGGAGCTATGCGAATCATGCTCATTGCAATTCCTCCGCACTGGGCAGCAGCCCGGTTCCAACAACCGCGTGTGCATCTCTCTTGACAAGCTCATAGTATTTCATAAAGGCAAAAGCCCAGATAACAAGGCCTACAAAGATGTTTAATCCGGCTGCCATCAGTCCTTCATGGAGTGAAGATGCAAAACCTGCAATAACTACTGCGATGGCTGCCTTTTCAACAGCTAACATCAGAGTTCTGTCCTGTTTCTCATCAGGACCAAGGTTAGCATTGAAGGGGTGAAGGATTCCCATACCGCCTATGATAAAGATCAGTGCAATGTATCCATTGGCGACCACGTTTTGAACGACAGCCGCGTAATCAAAGGATCCTGCAATGACAACGCTTAATCCTATAATTGCCAGGGTTCCTGCACCTGCAATTTCCACCATGGCTTGTTCCATAATGGGGATACCCATTCCGATTACCTTGTTTGCAAGGACACCGATAATGGCACCTATAACTGCGGCTGCAATAAAGGACACTATGGGTCCTGCAATGCTTCCTACGGAAAGCCCGAACAGGGCAGCGACAATTCCCATACCAAGGGCGATCATACCAATGGATGGAACCCCGGTACCAAGACCGTAGCTTGCAACACGGCGAACCGCATCAGCACCCCATACAATGGCGCAGATTGCTCCAAGGCCTCCGAAGAAGGAAAATGCTGGAGGCATGAAGTGGCCCAGGTAAATCCCTGCGAGACCGCCGACTGCACCAATAGCCATTATTGTTTGTTGAGGATACCCGCCTTTGGCTCCTCCTCCTGCTCCACCTGCAGACATTTTTAGATACCTCCGAGCTGTGAAATTGCGATTACTGCCACAATGGCACAGAATATCGTTGCTATAAAGGAAGATATTACCGCCTTTGGCCACTTCTTCCACTTGGGGTCGTGGAAACCTTCGATTGTACCTCCGATGTTATAGGAGGGAATCACAGCGTTCACGAAGAAGATGCCTATTGCGAACATTGCAGCAATTCCTACAAGTTCATTCCCTGTAACCGAAGAGCTTGCGCCCGCACTGAGACCGGCAGTAATGCCCACTTCTATAAGAGAATAATATATGAGGGCTCCGCCGATTCCACCAAGGCAGCCGCCAATTACACCACTGACAAATGAGACTGTTGGAAGTCCGTGCCCCTCAGTACCCTGGGATACATACAGGTCCTGCCTGTATTTTGTAATAGGGTCGACTTTTACCTTTGCTGAGGAAGGTACACAGCCCACACCGTAGACGTAGACCCAGGTTCCGACGATCATGGTTACAGCAATCATGATCATTGCCCCTACTGCACCCGAGGCAAGAATTAGGGGAAGATCCTTTGTCACGTTCATCATGAACCCGGCACTGACAAGTCCTGTCAGACCTGCTCCGGCTGCCAGTTGCACGGTACCAGTACCGATACCGGTTGCCTGAGCCATAGCTGCAGGTGCACCACCCACAGGCACGAAGTGGACACTCCAGGAAATCAGGACGCCACCAATTACAATGAATGCCATCCAAATGATATTAGCCATAAGGGCGTCAATCATGCTGAAGCCTCCTCGGTTTTGTCTTCTTTGTAAGGCCCATATGCCTTGCGAGCTTCGACTTCAATCTTCCAGTTCCAGATAATTAAGATAAGGACAATGGCGACACCTGCGATAACAGAGAACCAACCCTGTGTGAGGCCTTTAGCAGGATCAAAAATAGTGGTAACCCAGCTACCAAGGAATACAGTCATACCAAAAGCAATGCCTGTGACAGGACCTCCGAATTTGGCACAGAACCAGGAGTTATCATACCCGTTCCTGACCCCGGATTCTCCATATCTGACAATGTTTCCCGAGTTTGAAGCATTGAGCCCGGAACCGAACTCGAACTGCTGGAATTCACGCTCTGCCCCATAGTGGACGTCACCTGTAGATGAACCAATTGCACCTACTGTAATACCCCAGATAAAGGCAAGCATGGTTAGCGGGAATGGATGTCCAAGCACGACGGTCATCATATAAGATACAATGAGGATACAGAAAGTTGTTATGAATGCGTATCCCATGATTACCGGGGTGTGACTTCTTATCATATCCAGATAAATTGGCTGCTTGAAGCGCCTCTGGCTGGCTGAACGGCCCAGTACAGAGGTGACGGCAAAGGTGCCGTGGACGCATGCTGCAACAAGGGAACCGATTACCAGTGCAAAGAGTGGAGATAAAGTAAATTCACTTATTAATACTGTAGCTACGGCTGCACCTACCGAACACATTAACGCGTTTGAGGGTGGTTCCCCCGATACCGCTTTATTATATATTCTGTGCGGAAACATCATTTGGGGGGCTAACTGGACCTGTGAGTTGGGATTACTCTGGGATCCGACATCGGATTCGAGGTCCTCTGAGGCACCTGCAATGGTTGCAGCTACGCCAATAAGTGCCAGCACTCCCATGCCTATGAGTGGTTCCATTCATTTTCCTCCTTTATGTTATTAACATGTTAATAAGCTGGATTCAAAAACGTTATACATTTTTTTAAAAACGTCTGCCATCTCATTGCAAATAAAAATGATGATGACGAGCATTAAATTTTGGATTAGAGAGGATCATTCATAAACCTTTCGAATTAAGGACGCTTTTAAAATATTATTATATGATTATATATTATACAATCAATTTTATAAGATGTAGTGGGCCGGCTAAAATAAACAAAATTCCATATATATAAAAAAAAATAAATTTTACTTTCTCCAGTATCATATAAAGATTCCGATTGTTACGAATGAATTTTTTTATTTATTTTTAATAATATATTATCTATTTTTATAATAATGGGTTATCACAACGTGGTTTTTATATTACTAACTTTTATAAAATGTAAATCTCACCAATATCCTTTATTTTTTTCAGGGACAAAAAGGACATTTTTCCGTTTCATATCTTCTAATTATTTTCGACTGTCCTTCTTCTCAGTGAAAATATATTCCTCAGGACACAACTATCTATTTATTTAGAAACTATTTATTAATTCTTTTAATAAGTAGGGCTGGTAACAATTTATTATATATAAATATGTTGGCTATATTTCCGTCTTTATAGCAATTTGAAGCCTTCTGCCCCGGGTTACATGCAAATCTCATCTTTTTTTCCGTCAGGGCACAAGTTCTGTCATAAATTTGCACAGTTTTGCCGTTTTCTGGCTGTTACGAGCACCGCAAAAGAACTTTATATCTGGTTTCCTTGCTAAATGTGTGATTTTCGGAGCTTCATCCTTTGCTGGTTCCCTTCAGGAACTAAAGGAAAATGTGGGGTCTATAGAATTATATGTCCCTAAACTGGGAATTTATAATGGTTCGGTACTTGAAAAGAAAGAACTTGAGCGTATCCTTGACGAAATGTCAGCATACTATTTTGCAGGTACTGTTCACGCCCCTTATTCTGCAGCAGATCCTAAGTACCCTGCAGCCTTGCAGGTGGATACTGCGAAAATGGGGGACAGAGAGTTTACTCTCCTTGAAGAGTCCATGTCAATTGCAAACAAAATAGGATCTCATGTAGTGGTGCTGCACCCTGGCAGAGTTGGGGCCGAGAGAGAAAAATCCTTTGCTTCAATGGTCAATAACCTCAAATTTCTTGCCTCTCTGGCTGAAGACTATGGAGTTATGCTGGGGCTTGAAAATAAGGAAGGGACAGATCCCTCGAACTTTTGCTGTGAAGCAGAAGAACTTTCTCGGACCATTGAAATTGTGAACTCCGACCATCTTAAGGCTACTTTTGATATCGGACACGCGAACCTCACCTGTGGAGGAGACTCTGAAAAACTCAGGACGTTTGTCCGGACCCTGCAGAAACATATTATTCACCTTCATTTGCATGACAACAGTGGGCAGTGGACTGAAAAATATGATGGGGACGAACATATGGTGCCAGGGGAGGGATGCGTCGATTTTTCGGCCCTCAAACTGCTTTCCGACTACAGGGGGGTCTATAACCTGGAAGTCTTCTCCCTGGAAGATGTTCAGCTTGGGAAAAAAATCGTTGAAAAAGCTCTATATTCTTAAAGCGGTTAAATTCCAAAAAAGAAATAAATGGCCGGGGTCGGTTAAGAACCTCAGCCTTTCTTAATAACCCTTTTTTAGTAGAAGTCCAGGTTAACTCCTTTCTGGCCAAGCACTTTTTTAAGCTCTTCATAAGCTGTAAAAAGCTCTTTTTTCTGTCTTCCAACGGTTTCAAGTTTTGGTTCGGCTTTGAGCCATATATCCCGCTCTCCGCTTCCCCTTGTAACAGCTACGCAGGCAAGCATGTCTCCATGTGTCAGCCTGTATACGGAATCAAGCCCTGTTGGAGTAACCCATGCCGGTGAGCTGGTTTTTAGCCTTTCCACAAGTTCGTGCCAGGTGAGAGTTCCTGAAGCCCGGAGGTTAAGCTGAAGGTGGGTGCGCTCCCCTGCAATGTTCTCATCCACGTTTTTGAGGAAAGCACTGTATGAGGGGTCTGCCTCATTGATCTCACGTGTTTCGTAGCGGGCAAGCTCTTCGGCTTCCTCTTCGAAAAAGGGCGCAAGATTAACCCTGCTTGAGGGCTTTGTCATAAGGGAGATCCCGAAGAAGGCAATGGCACTCAGGCCCATTCCCACAATAACACCGTGGCTCATCAGGGCCGGATGGATTGTTTCAAGGTAGTAAGGTGCCATGGGAGGAGTCCTTATTAAGTCCAGGGCTACAAGGGTTACCTGGACTGCAAATCCTACCAGCATCCCTGCAAAAGCTCCTTCTTTCGTAGCTCTTTTCCAGTACAGGCCTCCCATGAGAGGGAAGAAGTAGGAAGCGCTTGCAATAAAGGTTGCAATATGAATTGCATCGATAATATTGGGGATAACAAATGAGCCTGCTGTTGCAGCAAGTACAATAATGAGCACGCTGATCCTGTTTACAACCAGCATTTCCTTCATTGTAGCATCAGGTTTTATGTATCTCTGGTAAATGTCCCTTGAGATACAGGACGCTCCTGAGGTTGCAAAAGTGTCCGCACATGACATGGAAGCTGCTGCAAGCCCGATTGCGCTGAGGGCTATTACCAGGGGGGCTGAGGCGAAACGTTCACTGACAAAGGCAAGAAGCGCAGGTTCTGCCAGAGCCATTCCTGCAGGAAAACCCATTCCTGCTATTTCAGGGTAAATGGCGTTGAGAGCTATTGCAATTACAGCACATGCCGCGAAAACTACAGTGATCATAAGGGATCCTATGATCATCCCAAGACGGGCTGATTTTGCATCCCTTGCAGCCCATACCTTCTGCCAGGGGTCCTGTTCTGTGATCCAGCCCGGGATGATTGCCAGCACAAAGATAAGAACCATGGGAATGCCAATTGAGAAGGGGTTCCACCACGTAGTCGAAACGTTTCCGAAAAGCTCTGAGCTGCTTATTGCAGGAGTATTAAGGCCTCCATCAGCTACTGCTCCTACTGCGGCAAAAGCCATTGCTATTGTGAAGATCGCAAGGAAACCAAACTGGACAACATCTGTCCAGACTACCGCCGAAAGCCCGCCCAGGGTTACGTAAAGGGAGACTGCAATTGCAACGATAGCTGCAGCATAAAGAGGATCAAGACCGTAGAAGACCTGGAGCACCAGGGAGAGCCCTGTAACATCTGCTACCGCAAAAAGAATCATCACTACAGTAATGATCAGGGCAATCGGCCATCGGACTGCGCTCCCATAGCGCTGTTCCAGAAGTTCGGGTTGTGTGATTGCAGGTAGGTTCTTGATCTTCCCCACAAGTATTGCAATGATAAGAAGGGCAAGGATGTTGGGGGCGACAAAAGCCCATATAGAACCCATTCCCTGCAGCATGTAAAACCCGATAACCGCAAGAAGTCCTCCGGCTGTCAGCCATGATGCTGCAGCTGAAAATCCGAGGGCTGAGGGGCCAATCCGGCGTCCCGCAAGCCAGAAGTCAGTAACAGATTTCTGTTTTTTATTAAAGTACCAGCCAATAGCCACAAGTCCGGCTATGTAGACCGCAAGCAACGTCAAGAATATATTATAACCATCCATAAGGACACCTTTAAAAGGATCAAATAATGTATATGAGTATTATCCATTTTATAGAAATTTTTCCTGAAAATATCACAATCATTCAGGAGTACTTTGCTTTTATATATTCTCATCTTATTAAATATGGGTAAGTAAATTTTACTTCGATTCTACTACTTTATTTATTCCTTGGATGTTTTACGAGCTGCCTTTTTCAAATAAATGCAAGTTAACTTGGGTTTCATTCTTTTTGATTCTTGATTTTTGATTCTTGATTTTTGATTCTTGATTTTTGATTCTTGATTCTTGATTCTTGATTTTTGATTTTAATTCTAAATTACATTTTTTTATATGGACCGTTTTTTCGCATGGAAAACGCTTTTTTAAGCCTCTACTCCTTCTTTTTTGTTTATCCAGGCCCCCTTTATGTGAAAACGTGGCAGTTTTACTCAAAAGGTTTATATCTGTTATGTTAAAGACCACATAACCATGAAAGGTAAAATCGAAGTTTTCAAGGTAATCGCGGTTTTCTTAATCCTGATTACTATATTTGGAGGCCTTGGATGCGTTGACAACCAGGCAGAGGGCGAAAGTGCCGGAACAATTGAAAATGATTCTGGAAATCCTTCTTCAGGTTCAGGGGAAGTCCTGACGATTTTCCATGCCGGAAGCCTGAGTGTGCCCTTTGAGGAGCTTGAAGCCGAGTTCGAAGCCCAGCATCCGGGGGTTGATGTTCAGCGGGAAGCTGCAGGGAGTGCGCAGAGTGTAAGAAAGATCACCGAACTTGGAAAGCAGGCTGATGTTCTGGCATCTGCGGATTATGTCCTGATCCCATCCTTGATGATGCCGGAATATGCGGACTGGTATGCGGCTTTTGCAAGAAACCAGATCGTAATCGCTTACACGAATGAAAGCATGTACAGCGACGAGATCAATGCAAACAACTGGTATGAGGTCCTCAGGCGTCCCGGGGTAACCTACGGCTTTTCTAACCCTAACGACGATCCATGCGGCTACAGGACTCAGATGGTGACACAGCTCGCAGAGTTCTATTACGATAACAGCACGATCTATGACGACCTGATCCTGAATAAGACTGGTATGACTGCCACAACAGAGGAAAACGGGACAGTTCTGGTACACGTCCCTGCATCCGAAGCCCTCTCCCCTGACACCAGCAAGATCATGCTCAGGAGTATGGAAGTTGAACTTTCTTCTGCCCTTGAGACCGGGGAAATCGACTATTTCTATATCTACAGGAGTGTTGCTGTCCAGCACGGCTTTGAATACGTGGAGCTCCCACCTGAAATTGATCTGGGGTCTATCGAATATGCTGACAATTACTCGAAAGTCCAGGTGGAAATGGCAAACGGAGAAGTAGTTACGGGATCTCCTATCGTGTACGGTGTAACAATTCCCAAAAATGCGAAAAACCCGGAACTTGCCACTGAATTCGTAAAACTCCTCCTCGATGAGCCTGGTCAGCAGATTTTCATAGAGAACGGACAGCCTCCGATTGTCCCTGCTATTTCCGAAGGAAAAGATAATATGCCTGAAGAATTGCAGGCTCTTGTGGAATAAAGATGAACTTTCCCTGGTCCGGAAACCTGTTTCAAACACCTCTGATAAGGTGAACTTCAGAATTCAAGGACTCAGGGAATTACTTAAAAACAAAAACGGCAGTAAAAGGGTATAAGAATGAAAGCCACAACCCGAAAAATCCGTCGAATTGAGCCTATGACTTTCGTCTTTTCCCTTATCTTGCTCGTTCTTTTCCTTTTTATTTTCCTGACTCTTGCAAACATGATCTTCGGGCAATTGGTGGGGGATTTTTCGGGCCTGGTAAAAGCCGCAGGAAACAGTTCAGTAATGGGCGCTATTTTCCTCTCTCTATATGCGGGTTTTCTTGCAACCCTCCTTGCTCTTTTTCTCGGAGCTCCGACAGGTTACATTCTTGCAAGGTTTGATTTTCCCGGAAAAAGGCTGGTTGAGAGCATAATTGATGTGCCTGTTGTAGTTCCGCATACGGTTGCAGGAATTGCCCTTCTTACGGTTTTCGGGTCAAGGGGGCTTATTGGCGGACCCCTTGAACCCTATATCCAGTTCCGCGATGCTCTTCCGGGAATTGTGGTCGCAATGCTTTTCGTGTCCCTGCCTTATCTGGCAAATTCTGCAAGGGAAGGCTTCAAAAGTGTGGACCCTAGACTTGAAAATGCAGCCCGTTCTCTGGGAGCTCCTCTCTGGAAAGCATTTTTCTTTGTAACCCTCCCGCTTTCAGCAAGGCATCTCTTAATAGGCGCAGTTATGACCTGGGCAAGGGCTATAAGTGAGTTTGGGGCAGTCGTGATTATCGCCTACTACCCTATGATAGGGCCCACTCTTATCTATGACCGTTTTCTCTCTTACGGGCTTTCGGCGTCCAGACCCATAGCCGTACTGCTTATATTGGTCACGCTTTCGATATTTCTTGTAATAAGAGTCATTTCCGCAGGCTGGAGTATATATGATAGAGATTGAATCCCTTTCCCGGAAATGGAAGAATTTTTCCCTGGACGAGCTTAGCCTTAAAGTTGAATCAGGGGAATATTTTGTGATCCTTGGGCCCACAGGGGCCGGAAAAACCCTGCTTCTTGAACTGATCGCAGGTTTTCATGTCCCTGATTCCGGAAGGGTCCTGGTTGATGGAAAAGAAGTAACACACCTGCCTCCGGAAAAGCACAACCTTGCTTTTGTTTACCAGAATTATTCGCTTTTCCCTCACATGAGCGTGAAAAAGAATATCGAGTTCGGGATGAGGATGAAAAGAATCAAAGACTCGAAACGTGTTCTGGAAACTGCCCGAGATCTGAAAATCACCCATCTTCTTGACCGAAACCCTCTTACGCTTTCAGGAGGAGAACAGCAGAGAGTCGCCCTTGCAAGAGCCCTTGTCACTGACCCGAAAATTCTCCTCATGGACGAGCCCCTTAGTGCGCTTGACCCCCGCACGCAGGAAAATGCCCGGGAAATGCTTTCGGTTCTCCATAAAAAGAATAAACTGACTGTGCTGCATATTACTCATGACCAGACCGAAGCCCGCATAATGGCTGACAGGATTGCAATTGTAATGGATGGAAAGCTTATACAGGTCGGGACTCCTGAAGATATTTTCGAAAAACCGGTTAATAGCCAGGTAGCCAGTTTTGTAGGGTTTGAAAACGTGCTGAAAGGCATGGTCATCTCTGCTGACCGCGGGCTTTTACGGATTGAGACCGGAGGTGCAGTAATCGACGCATCGGGAGATATGGAGGCAGGAGATCAGGTCTATGCCTTCCTGAGGCCCGAAAACATAGCTTTAAGTAAAACTTCAACACAATCCAGCATCAGAAACTCTCTGCAGGGCAGGGTTACGGAAGTCTGGATACTTGGAGCTCTTGTGCGGGTGAAGGTTGATTGTGGGGTCCCTCTGAATGCCCTCATAACCCGGCAGTCGGCAGAAGAGATGGATCTCTCTCCGGGTGTCCCGGTCTACGCCCAGTTCAAGGCAAGTTCTGTCCATGTGCTCCGTTAAAAAGGTGAAGGTCTGTGAAAGCGAAAACAAAGCTCTGGTTTACTGAAGATGGAAGAACGGTTATGGGTGCTGGCAGAGCTGAGTTGTTGAAAACAATTGACGAAGAACGATCTCTTCGGAAAGCCTGTCAGAAACTCGGAATCTCGTACAAGCACGCCTGGATGATGCTGAAAAAAATGAATGAAGCTCTCGGCGAACCTGCGGTAGTTACTGTGCGCGGGGGAAAGGACCAGGGTACTTTCCTGACCGAGCTTGGAAGAAAACTGCTGGTTGAATACGATCTGAACAAAAAACTGATCAATGAAGCCGTAGAAGACGAAACCTCCTGGGAAAACGTAGGTTTCAAATTTTCAGCCCGAAACAAGCTTCCCGGAAGGGTACTTGAAGTCGAGAAAAGCGGGCTTGTCTCCAAGATCACCATTGAGCTGGAACCTTCAGTCCTTACCTCTGTAGTTACGGAAGAAGCAGTGGAAAAGCTGGATATAAAACCCGGAGACAGGATTTATGCGGTCATAAAATCCACTGAGGTAATGGTCGCAAAAGCTGTCAGTGAAAAAGGGCAGATAAAAACTGATTCAGCAGATTCTGATGAATAATCTCTCCGGCTGAAAATTAGTCTCTTAAAATCATTTACATCTAAAGGTCTATTCAATTCAAGGTCTATTCAATTCAAGGGTCCATAGTTATCAGGGATTCTGAGTCTTTTTATATATCTCTCAGATTAAAATTTCAAAAAAATTTTTTGAGAACTAATCGTTGAAAAAATGTTTTCCCGATTGCAAAAATCAATTGCTCTATTCCGGCTTGAGTTAACTCTCAAACCGGATGGCAACTGATTAATTGTTATTTCTCAGGTATCGTTCTCTTTTGACCCTTTCACTTCTTCTTCTTCTTCACTTTAGTCCTGTTTCTTTTTTCTTAACATGATGAAACAGGCTCCGAGAGCCATTGCAATACCTGTCCCCAGCTCATATCCTGGGAGCGTCTGTTTAGCAGGCAGGACTTCCGTGTTGATCTTGACGGTATCTGAGATCTGGTCATGTCCGTCGGCGTCTTCATACATAATCTCGCTATTAAGGGAATAAGGCTTTGCAGTTGCTGTATCATCTACATCCATTTCAAACGCAGCAACAGCGCTTTTTCCCGGGTTCAAAGTTCCTAGATAAGCCTGGTCATCGGTGGTACTGAAGGGGTCAGCTGCACTGACTCTTACAGTCGCATCTTTTGCAGGTTCTTCTCCGGTGTTTTTGTATACGACGTAAAGCATCCCGCTTTCGCCAGGGTAAAGGTCACCTGTTACATTTGTGGCTTCAAAGTAAGGTTCTTTTTTGACTTCTATCTCTATAGTCTGAGTCTGAGTCTTGTTTTCGTACCAGATGCCTACTTCCTTATTTGTCACAAGGCCTGTAATGCTATCAAATTCATCTCCTCCCACCTGAACATTGTTCTGGTACTGGTATGAAAGTTCAAGAGTCAAGGGATAGGTACCTGCAGGAGTATTTTTGTTAATCTCTATCGCAAACTTTGTGGGACTTGCGCTTTGTTTCCCCTGCTTGAGAGTGCCTGCTTGCTGGGAACCCGATTTGACCTTAATATTCGGATCATCGGATTTAAGGGTTGCAAGGATGCCTACTGCTGTTGTAGCCTGTGCCTCATACTGCATTTCTGACTGCTGGAGCATCAAATCCACATAATCTCCAAAAGTTGCTTCATTTTCAGACTTAAATCCGGATATAGTGCCTTTGTTCATCATTTCTATGTTAAGGGTTACAGTATCTCCTCTGGAATACTCATTGTCTCCAATGAGTGTTGCATTAAGGTCAGGCCCTCCGTATACTGTGTAGTAGTTTTCACTAATATCAAAATTTTCTGGTAGAGATGCCTGTGCTGGCAGGACTGCAGAGCAAAGGATCAGAAGGGTCGTGACAGCAATAAAAAATCCATTTTTATTCATTTTCATCACCTGATGCGTTCTCATTATTCTGGTTTCTTTTCCGGTGTGCATTTCCGATCTGGTAAAGGGCGATAAGGATAATCAGTACGATTGCTATGCCTGTTGTGCTGAATTTCTTCTCTGTAGCTTCAAGGGGCACATTCACTTTCATGTTTTCTGAAAAGGAAGTTTCCCCCTCTTCATCAACATATTTTATTTCGCTGTTAATGCCATAGTTTTTCACAATGGCTTCCTGGTCTGCCAAAATCTCGAATCTGGCAGTCTTTTCCTCCCCGGGTCCTACATCTCCTAGCCTTACTATAGATTTTTCAGTGCTCAGGGGACTCATGACAATTATCCGGGCCAAGGAATCTTTTGCTACGCTTTCTCTGGTGTTTTTATAGGTAACTTCAATAACTTTACTTTCTCCCTGCACCAGGCTGCCGGAAACATCGGTTACTTCAAATTTAGGTTCACTTTTTATGGAAACAGGTATTCTGAGAATTTCTGTTTTCGTTTTATACTCTCTTGTGTAATCCACATCTGTAAGCCCCAGGTTTATTACATCTGCAGTTACAGTTCGGACGTTTGCCTGGTATTCATAGGTTACAGGTAGGAGGAGTTCATAATCCCCTGCAGGTGTATCGCCATCGATTTTTATCGTATAGCTGAGGGTTGACGTATGTCCTGTTTCAAGTTCTTCCACACTCTGGACACTGGTTGTGGACTCAACTCCAACATATTTTGTTCCCGATTGGAGAGTGGCTTCGATGTCTTTTGCTGTCGTACATTCTTTTTCTTCTTTCATCTCTTCCAGTGCAATCGTTTCCTCCATGGAATCGTTTATTCTTTTCTGGTTTACGTTCAGCCTCTGAAAACCATCTATAACTCCACGATTTGCGATTTTTACCTTCAGATCGGCAGTTTCTCCCCTGCTGAACTCAGGGTCTCCTGTGATTGATACCTGCATGACCGGTTCCCCGTAACTCCTGTAATAGTCTACGGTGTACCCATGGTCTGGGATAATGAAGTTCGTTTCGTCATCGTCATCGTTTCCGAGGGCTGGAAGTGCAGTCACTGATACTAGTAATAGAATTAACGCAAACGTAGTAACTTTTTTAATCATTTTTTGCCTTAATTTTTTTATGGGCACTTGTGTCATATCTCGGCCCCCTGAATTTGTTTTTTTATCTCTGTTTCTTTTTCTGTCGTCCGAGCTCCCTTTCTCCTATCCCTCCAGGTATCAAGGAAAACTATCAGTGGTGGGAAGACCACAAAGGTTGCCAGGAGAGCCAGCACGACATCGATAACCGTAACCATACCGAAGTCGGCTATCATGGGGAAAGGAGAAGCCAGCAGGGCCATAAACCCAAATACGGTAGTTGCTCCTGAAGCAACGATTGCACTTCCTATTTTGGAACTGGCCATATGGATTGCTTCCATAGGACTTTGCCCTTTATCCTTTTCTTCAAAGTAACGTTCCATCATGAGGACAGCATATTCGGACCCTACTCCTAAGATCAACGCTCCCAGAGTTGCTGTTAGAGGAGTGTAGCTGATGTTAAGATAACTCATGACCCCTCCTGACCAGCCGATAACTATGACCATTGGAATTATAGGGACCAGAGCTTTCACCCAGTCTCTGTAAACAATATAAAGCCCTGCGAGTACGAGGACAAGGCCGAGGAAAGTCATTGCTATCCGTCCACTGGTAAGAGCAGTAATGACCTCTATAAAGACGACCGAGTTTCCGGTAATCGTGGCCGTGATACCCGGGGGAGCTGGCATCCACTGCATATCCTGCTTAACGATGGTTGTAAGTTCTTTAATACCCATTACCTTGATATCTGAAACCGCATTCCCTATATTGAAGTTCAGGAGGAGCATGTTTTTTCCGTACATATAGCGGTTCTTCTGCGCTTCAGGGATTTCGGAATAAATATCCTCTATCTCCTGGCTGGTGTCAGGAATCACTCCCCCATTCCTTTCCTTTACGAGAGATACGATACTTGAAGCGCTGTAAATATGGCTACTGGTTGCCACTTCATGTTCGGAAAACTGGTCGATCCATTTCAGGACATCAGGGTTGGCTGTATCATCAACTTTTATTATAAGGTTTAATTCGTCGCTTCCGCCCATGATATCTCCCATGTGTTTGAGATCCACAAGGGAAGGCATATCCTGGGGTACAAATTCTTGAACGTCAGTCTGGATAGGTACGGACTGATCAAGGTAGAGGCCGCTAAAGCAGAGTAAGCATGCTATTCCCAGTACGATAACGTCATACTTGATCGTCAGATCTGTGGTTTTCTGGAGAAGATTCCCGATTAGATGGTTGCTTCCGTTTTCTCCCTCAGGCTTTTTCTGTTTTCTCGAATTTGCAGGTTTAATCTTATTTGCGACTTTCCTCAAGGGGTTTTTATCTGAATAGTTATCAAATATTGAAATCGTTACAACTCCTACAAATATGGAAGAGAGGTAACACATAGCAATGCCTATCAGGAGAAGTTTTCCAAAGTCCTGGATCATTGGCACCGTGGAGGTGAAAAGGGAAAAAAAGCCAAGGGCTGTCATTACCAGGGCGATGAGGACTGCAGGTCCGGTGTGCTTTACGGTTTCTATAACTGCTCTTGTTTTGTTCCCTTTTTCCTGCAGTTCTTCTTCAAGTCTGTTATGGAACTGGATGGCATAGTCGATCCCTACGCCTATGAGGATCGGGAACGCAGACATTGAAACCATGGACATGGGAATCCCTACATAACCCATAGCTCCGAATGTGTAAACAATTCCTAGAAGAACTACTGGCAGAGGAAGAAGACACCAGCGGACATGTCTGAACACCAGGAGTAGTACAATAACCATGAAAATAGCTGAAAGCCCTAAAAGTACACCCATGCTGGAATTCATTTCTTTATTCATGGAGATTTGGAATGCCGGGTCACCTGTAACGATAATATTGTAAGAAGGTGGAAATTCCGCAAATGGGACTGCATCTTCAGTAGCAGTAAGGATATCCTGCTGAGTTTTGTCATTGGCTGATCCGGCCATTACTACCGATATCAACATATGGGTATTGTCAGGGATAATCTGACTGAATATAGACGGATTTCCGTCTATGATAGCTTCTATTTCTTCATTGGTTTCGGGAAGTTCATACCTCCCTGTTGTCTTGTAGTTGATCGTTTTGATAAGGGAGGCAGGGCTTGTAGTCTCAATCACTCCATCCGTTGCCGCAAGCTGATGTTCTAACCTGTCCACAGCCTCCATCAGGTCAGCATTTCTCACCTCGTTGCCCTCTACCATTACAACAATAGACTGTGTCTGAAAAATATTCTGATAAAGGTGATCGTAGTTCTGGTAGAGAGGAGAGTCTTTCCCGACAAAGGTTTCCGTTCCTGCTTTCATCTCTATTAGCTGTGCTCCCTGCATTGATATGATTATGAACAGAAAAGCTATCAGGAGGACGGAAAAACGGTTATTCTGAATAATAAACCCCAGTTTTTCAAAAGATTTTTTAATATTTGATTCCTCTCATAATTTTTAACATGAAGTATCATTTAGGAACCTGGATTCACATCTTCAACCTGTCGGATTTTCCTTTGGGCTGGAGGTTCCCCATCCAAGGTTTGTTATTATTACATTTCTATCCTTTTTATACTGTTTGATTAGTTCTTAAGTCTCATAGATTTGCTGGCTTATAGAGATAGAAAAGATTTAAATCTATTGTTACTTTAGGGGTAACAAATGTTTTCACAACTTAATCCTCAGTTAATTCATAATTTGGAGAGGCTAGGGCTAACTGAAAACGAGGCAAAAGCCTACGTGGGGGTTGTCAGTTTGAGGGAGGCTACGGCCAGGGAAGTCCATGAACTCACCAATGTGCCAAGAGCCAAGATATACGAAGTTCTTAAAGTGCTGGCAAAGAAGGGTTATCTGGAAGTCCGCCAGGGCTCCCCAACCTATTTTCGCGCAGTTGACCCTAAGCAGGTAATAGGCAAGATAAAAGATGAATTCATCAACTGCGCAATCGAGGCGCTTGACCAACTCAATGAATTGAGTTATGAACTTCCTAAAACATCTCCGGTATGGTGTATCCAGAGTGAGTGGGGAATCAAAAATAGAATCCGTGAAATTCTCAGCGGGGTACAGGAAGAGCTGATTGTTTTTGCATCCAGCCCCGAATTCTTGCAGGAGTTTGAGACCGATCTTAAAAAATTGGAAAAAACTTGCCAGTTAACCTTTATTGTGAATGAACTGGACAGGTTCAAATCGCTGCCTTTTGAGTTTAGAGAGACTACAAAAGAATTCTCGGACTTCATGACTAATATTATAATTGATGGGCTCCAGTATGATGAACAATTCTTCATGATAGCGGACGGAAAAGAATCAATAGGGGTTCACAGTGCAGGAAACAAAAGAGAAGCAGTCGTAATAAAGTTGCCAGTCGTTTGTTACCTTCAGAAGATGATCTATAACAGGGTGCTTGAGCCGAGTTTCATTAAAAAAGATCTTAACTCTGTTTGAGGACCTTAACAGGGTGCCGATCTAAAGAAGTTCATACTTTTGGATATTATTATTTGGCTACTATTAATATGATCTAATATAATCTAATATAATCTAATATAATCTGAAAATAGAGTTCTCTAACAGGGCTCTTTTCACAGGTTGTGGGGAATAGAGTTCAGCAGGTGTATAATATGAATAGTGTAAAAATTGAAGGCGTTAGTATTCAATGGTTTGGAAATTCCTGTTTTCTGCTTGAAGGGGATGGCAAAAAAATCTATATCGACCCGTATCAGATCGGTGCAGAACCGACTTTTGATGACAAGGCAGATATTCTTCTCATTACACATGAGCACTTTGACCACTGCAGCCCTGCGGATATTCGGAAAGTCCGGAGGTCTGACACAACCACATTGATCCCTGAGAGCTGTTCCCTTGAGTTCAGAGGTGATGCCCGGAGGGTTGCTGAAGGGGATATCCTGGCTGACGGGCTTGAGATCAAAGGGATTCGGATTGAAGTGGTCCCAGCCTATAACCTTGATAAACCATACCATCCCAGGGGCCTTGGAGTGGGGTATATCATAGAACTTGGAGGTTTGAGGATCTACCATGCAGGAGACTGCGACTTCTTCCCGGAGATGGAGACTTTTAGTGCCGATATAGCTCTTCTGCCCATCGGGGGTACATATACCATGGATGAAGAAGAAGCTGCCAGCGCAGTAGCAGTTATCTCTCCGAGGTTTGTTATTCCCATGCACTACGGGTATTCAGAAGGAATGGACGGAGACCCCGAAAGGTTTAAAGCCCTTGTACACAGCAAGAATCCAGATATTAACGTGATTATTCTTGATTCCTGATTTCGCTTTTTGAGAAGGGCTGAAACAGGACTCCTTGATCAGAAAAAAAGGATCGGTCTATCAATGCCTAAAGTAGCTAGAAAAAAGCAGAAAAACCTTATTCTGAATATAGCAGTCCAGCGTATGTGGCGGCTTTTTGAGCTTGCGAAAGCTGAGTTTCCAGAAAACCCTGAGCGCAGCAGGCGTTACGTGCAGCTCATACGAAATATCTCTATGAGGAACAGGATTAGCATTCCAGGTGAAATTAAAAGCAGGATCTGCAAACACTGTTATGCGTTCCTTATGCCTGGACACAATGCCCGTTACAGATTGAAAGGAGGGTTTATTGTCGTATCCTGCGAGCACTGTGGAAAGGAAATGAGGCACCCCTATAAAAGGTTGAAATAAAAAGGTTGGACTTATTGTTTCCGGCTGCTTCTTCCTTAACCGGATTCAAGTTAGTATCGAAGTTAGAAGTTGTTTCACAATATAAGTTACAAGGAGAATAACGCTTACTATCATTAGATATGAGAATACGTTTCTGTATACTACGTCTTTTCCGGAACCTGCCTTCATCCCCAGGGATCCGGCACAGCCACCACAGGAAGCAGAGTCACACCCGCATCCCAGCTTGACCTCTTGATAGGGGTTCTTAACACTTTTTTTGATATTACCTGAACTGTTGTTTATGACAGGCAGTATTTTTTTATTGTTTTCGGACATGTATGCAGGGTTTGCATCCAAATGATATAAACGTTCTTTTTAAATCTCAAGAATATCCTGCATATTTCCCGAATATGGATGAGGCTTTCCCTAAGGGTGCTCTTTCCCTGCCATAAAGGTGTCAGCCAGTGAGTTTACGCTTTAGAAGGGATTTCCTGCCCTCTCATCTTTCTTATTGACAAAGAGATCTGCTTTGCAATAACGGATTTTGGACCCTTATCATCCACGAGCACTCTCCCGCTGACTTCCCACCAGGATTTTGGATAGGCTTTTTCAGGCTCTACTTCAGGGTTCAGGCCCAGCTGCATGGCAGCTTCCTTAATCTCATTCAGATGCGGCTCCTTTACGGCATTTTTTCGAGAGATTATCCTTCCATTGCTTCTGGATTTAGTCTGGTCAATGTATACAGGCCAGATTACAAGTTTTCCTTTGTCTTTCATCATCATGCTATCTTCGTTCTAAATTGCTTTCATCAAATTTAAAACTGCCCGGCAGCTTCTGAGTTTCGGAGTTTCTTTTTGTCAATGTAAAATTTCTTTTTGCCAATGTAAAGTTTCTGGTTTTTCTCCAGATCCGATACCCTGTAACTATTTATCTTCCCCGGACAATTTCTGCACGGTGCATTATATGATTCCGGTGTTTTCAATTGATGAAAAAGTCAGGGCTTACATCAGGAAGAGCGAGCAGGACTTCAGGCTTTCCACTTCTCCGGAGGGGCCTGTGCTTCTCCCGCTTGGGGAATCCTCTTCCAAACCCTCTGACCTGAAAATCCTTGTTGGCAGCAATATTCTTTACGTTTCCAAACTTCAGGCAAAATATATCAAAAAAATTGACTGGCCTATGGTAGAAAGGTATCTGAGTTCTTCAGGAGAATCAAAAACCTGAACTTGAGCTTTGATTGCTATTTTTATTGTGGCTATTCCTATTTTTATTTTTATGCAATGAGTTTTACTTTTCTGTTAGCTAAACCGGAGCTATTTTGTGTTTTTCTTCTGACAGGTTATCCGTTTTGTTTATTAAGAAGAGAGAGCATAGGATAAAGGCTGACCTGTTACAGATCCTGCAAGCTTCGCTCTAAATAAAAGGAAAATTGCTGCAGGCTGAAAAGAGATCGCTTCAAGCCCAAGGGAGAATTCTTCCGTGAAAATGAGAACAAAAAGTATATTTATGCTCCTTGCCCTGCTGGTGGTCTTCATGTCGGGCTGTATTGACCAAAAAAAGGAGATCATTCTGGATGAGCCTGGCAATATCTCCAATTATGAATATGAGGTTTTTCTGGATGAGTGGGATAATGAAATTCCAGCAAATACCACCACATATTATATTCTGGGAGACAACACAGAGGTGCAGGTCGTTCAGCTCGTCATAAATAGCAGCAAGCTTGAAATTTTTCCGCCCGACTCCCTTGGCGGAGGTTCTAATGAAGACCCCATTAAAAATCTTGTACTTCTGGCGGAACCTGCAAATGAAACTGTAGCAAGTTCAAAAACTTTTATGAGGCTTTCAAATAGTAGCAACGTTTCGGATATCAATTATACTCTTACTCAGGAAATTTCCCGGAACATGAAGGTGATAAACCTTGAATTTGAAGAATCTGTTACGGGTTTTATTGCGTACACCCTTGATACACCCGGAACTCAGAGTTTTGCTTTTATGAAACCTGACTCCGAGTTCATCCGTGTGGTTCTTCCGGAGGGTTTTGTCACAGGTAACAGAATATTCGGGATAGCAAGGCCTGAACCTCATGACACAAGTTTCGATGAGGATGGAAGGCAGACTCTTCTGTGGATCTCTTCTAAGATGGGGGCACGGGAAGAGGCTATTCAGGTTAAATACTATGCTGAATCAGCACCCATGTATTTCTTCGCCGCAATTATAGCTCTGTTATTCGGGGTTGCTACGGTACTTTCGCGTTATTCCAGGAGCAAAAAAGAACTGGAAAGCGTTCGGGATATTTTCGAACTCGAAAAGGAATATGAGGAAAAAGCACGTCGGAAAAAGAAATAACCCGAGACAAATCTTTTCCTTATTTTTTCCAGGTTTCTCTTTTAAATCCTTAACCATTTTTGGACAAACAATAACTTATTTATTCAAGCTTTACATATTATATTCGTGATGAAGGCGTGGGGAAGTCTCCGGCATAAATTCCGTTATTTCTTAAAGTCTGCACCGGAAGGTCTCTCTCCTGTTATCGGTTCCCTGCTCCTTCTTCTAATCGTTTTTGTGCTTGTGGGGGCAGTTGCTAGCAGCATTAATCTCTCCGAAGGTGGGACAAATTTTCAGCCTCCTTTTGCAAAAATTACTCTTGAATCCTGTGAAGGGGGGATTTACGGTGTCGGACCAGTAAGCAAATGGGTCACGTTTAAGGAAAATCAAATTGTCCTTATTCATGAGGGGGGAGATTCCCTTCCATTAGACTCTATCTCGATAAGGATTTCCGGATATGGCAATTCTTTCAAGGGAAATATTTCTAATGGAACTGGAAAAAGAATTGAAGGAGATGTAGAGGTTCTTTACCTGGACCTGGGCCAAAAAGGAAAAAATAAGGACTATAAGGCTCGAAATTGTGCAGTTTTGGAGGATGGATCCTGGGATGTGGGTGAAAAATTGATTCTTTGCGGGAGAGACAGTGCTAGTGGGAATATTTATTCCAGTGTTATGGTCAGTGTAGGCGGAGTCGATGAAACTAAGAATAATTATGGTTTCAAAGCAGGCACTGAAATTACCCTGATGGTTATTGACCGCAAAGGCAGGAATGTTCTTGCTGAAAGGACAGCTATTGTCAAACTCGCCGATTGATAAAACAAAAGCTGTGGCCAATAATTGCCAGTAATTCAAATAAAGCCAAATCCTCTTTTATTTTCCCTTTCCCAACGAACGTTTCCAGAAAAATAGTCTAAGTTGTGGATTAAAACATGGATTAAATCCGAGAACGGGCAACTTGAGTAAATGTGGGAATATTGCATATAATAATCTGGAGTTTGGATCCGAAAGTCCGCCTTTTACTGAAGTGTTGATATTTTGATACTTGATTTTTCCAGCGTGGTTGAAGTTTATGTCTTCATCTGGTCGAAGCCCGCCGGTTCCAGCTGATTCTGGGTACAGAATAAGAACTGGCTTTTTAGAAATCTAATTTTTCACTATTGCCCTTTTTTAAAGGAAAATCCCTTTTCCATCGACAATTTTATAAAATAGTGGTTTATATATTTTGAGCGCAAGAGTCCAGTCTTCCGTTTTTATAGATATGTTGAGCTTTACATATCTGGAAGCTGTAGAGTTCTGGCTGGTGTTTTTTTCTATGACCGGCCAATTATGAGGGGTTCTGTCCCTTGTATTGAAATCTTGCCCCTGAATTATAACATAAATTAATGAATTTCTGTGAAAAAGTTACCTATAAATACAGTGTATCCTTCTGCGTTATGTTGAAATCTACATAATGCGATTCCTTCAAATATGCTGGCTGTATTACATTTATCCTGTCTGCATTCAACATCTTTAGCGTTATGTTTATTTAAACATAACGGTGAAACCTACGGTGGTGTACACATTGCATAAGAATTCAGATCAAGAGACACACAACATGGAGGCGATCTTGAAACAGGTAAAGGATCCTGAGCTGCTTTCACAGATTGAAAAGGTCGTCCCCTTTCACGGCTTCCTGACCTCAGGGGCGTTAATCGGCATTCAGATGCTTAATATCGCAAGACGGGAGCTCGATGTCCTGGACGGGGAGCGCATATACGTGACCTGTGAAACAAAAAGCTGCATGCCTGACCCCTTTCAGATCCTTGCCGGAGCTACCATAGGGAACAACGGTTTGAAGATCAAGAACTTTGGGAAAATGGCGGTCACGGTAAACAAACAGGCGCCTGAAGGAGTGAATGGAATAAAAGGTATCCGGATCCTCCTTGATACTGAGAAAACAAAGGACTATCCCAAACTCCACGCCTGGTACCTGAACACTGAAAAGCTTCCCCATGAAGAGGTTGTACCCATCCTCCTGGCCGCAGGAGAAAAGGTGTATTCCTGGAAACCTGCGGACTTAGAAGTTCCGGTCCGGAAGAAAAAGCGGATACAGTGCTGTAAAAATTGCGGTGAAATGTTCATTCAACACGATAATGAGCTGCTGTGCGGCGGATGCACAGAATAACGTTGAGAGGTAATCAAAATGCAAGATGATATGCGATTGTCTGTCTTTTCCGAAAAAAAAGATAGACAGCTGGTCTATAAGCCTGAAAAATGCATTGGCTGCGGGACCTGTGTACAGGCATGCCCTAAAGGCACCCTGGCTGTAGGGGCTGTGGGAGCTATAGCAAGAGGGTTCCTGGATGCTGATTTCCTGGAAATGAAAAAGAGTGAAGACTGCATTGTCTGTGGAATTTGTGCGAAAGTTTGCCCCACAGGCGCTCTTGAATTGAAGCAGGAAGGAAAACCCCTCACTGACATGTCCTATATTTCCAGGGCCATGAGGCCGACATCAGTAAACGAAAGTTGCGTCCACTGTGGGCTTTGTGAGGATATCTGTCCCAGAGGTTGTATTGAGGTCACCAGGGAGATTTCAACTGATGGGAGCCTGAAGCTGGTCGGAAAGACCCACATTGATTCGGAGTGCTGTATCCACTGCGGCTGGTGTGCTGCAGTCTGTCCTGTGAATGCTATTTCCGTGGAAAAACCCTTTGAAGGACGCTGGACCCGGGATGAGAATGTCTGTCAGACCTGCCATACCTGTGTAGAAGTCTGTCCTGCAAATGCTATTTTCAATAAAAAGGCTAAACCCGGAGAAAGAGTCGAAAAGATTACGCACCGTCCGGATGCCTGCATTTACTGTGGGGCCTGCGCTGTTGCATGTCCTGTGGATGCCATTGATGTTCGAAAAACCGCAATTCTGCCGGATGTGGAGAAAAAGGGCCCCCTCGAGAAAAAGATACTTGAAGCCCCTGTTCCGGAGGCTCTGCTCCGTACCTGCCTGGAAACCGATGAAGCTGCTTGCCTGGGCTGCGGAAACTGTGTGATTGTCTGTCCGGTAAATGCTCTCAATAACCGTGAACTTGCTGCAGGGCACCTTAACAACATGGACGAAAAAGCTCTCCTGGGGGTTAAGAACGGAATTATTTCAGTCGTAAACCAGGACCTCTGTGGAGCAGATGGAGCCTGTGCCCTTATCTGCCCTGTTAATGCAATCTGGCTTGTGAAAAAAGAGGTGGAATAAATGGCAGGAACAATTGCAATCAAGAACGGATACGTCTTTGACCCCCTAAACGAAATAAAAGGGGAGATTATGGATATCTTCGTCAGGGACGGAAAAGTTGTAAAAGAACTTTCTGCGGCCGAACTGATAAACGCAAAGGTCATTGATGCTTCAGGTATGACGGTCATGCCCGGAGGAGTTGACTCTCATTCTCACGTGGCCGGGGCAAAGGTTAACGCTGGCAGGTCGATGCGTCCCGAGGACCACTATAAGTCGACTCTCCAGAAAACTTCACTAACCCATTCAGGTTCAGGTTACACTGTCCCCTCGGTCTACAAACAGGGGTACGATTATGCAGCAATGGGTTACACAACTGTCTTTGAAGCTGCAGTTCCTCCTATTGAAGCCCGCCACACCCATGAAGAGATGAGGGCAACTCCACTTCTTGACATGGGCGGGTACATGGTGCTCGGGAACAACTTCTTTTTGATGCGTTACCTCCGGGATGGGGACATAGAAAAGGCTGCGGCTTATGTTGCCTGGATGATGAAGACTCACAAGACCTACGGGATCAAATGCGTTAATCCTGCCGGAGTTGAAAACTGGGGCTGGGGCAAAAACGTAAGTTCGCTTGATGAGGCTAACATCCATTTTGAAATTACCCCCCGGGAGGTCATAAAAGGGCTTACCGAGATCAACGAACGCCTTGGAATGCCAATGCCTGTCCACCTGCATGCCAACAACCTGGGACACCCCGGCTGTTATGCAGTTACCAAAGATTCCCTGAAAATCCCTGATGGAGTAAAGACCAGACAGAACATGGACGTTGAATGGGCTGAAACCAAAATGGACCCTTCAAGGGACCGTTCCGTATACCTCACCCACCTGATGTTCAACAGTTTTGCAGGCACCACCTGGACAGACTGCGAATCCGGTGTTAAAGACATTGCTGACTACATCAACAACAAAGACCACGTGGTAATCGACAGTGGATGTACGCCCTTCGGAGAAGCCACTGTCATGACCGGAGACGGACCTGCTATTCACGACCTTTACACGCTTACAGGAAACAAGTGGTCGAATACTGATGTTGAGATGGAGTGTGGGTCAGGTGTCATTCCCTTTACTTACCTAAAGTCCAACCCGGTACACAGTCTGCAGTGGGCAATGGGACTTGAATGTCTCCTGCTTATCAAAGACCCCTGGAAGACCATCATGACTACAGACAGTCCCAACGGTGGGCCGTTTACGAAATATCCTGAGGTCATGACCTGGCTCATGTCCGAGGCTTTCCGGAAACAGACTTTCAGTGAATGCCACAAGTGGGCAAATGACAGGAGCGCACTTGGAGGCGTAAATCGGGAACTTTCCCTCTATGACCTTGCGATACTGACCAGAGCTAACCCTGCTAAGACAATTGGCATGGCTCACAGGAAAGGTTCTCTTGGCGTGGGCGCAGACGGGGATGTTACAGTCTATAACATAAACCCGCAGCAGCTTGACCCGAACAATTACGAGGCTCTCATCAGGACCTTCCGGAAAGCAGAATACACCGTGAAGGGCGGGGAAATTGTGGCTGTTAAAGGAGAAATCGTCGCCGTTCCCGAAAAGCGGACTTATTATTCCGAAGTGCACGTAGAAGATGAAAGGGAAAAGGAGATGCTGGTCGACGTGAAGGAATGGTTCAGGTACTATACCATGGGCTTTGCCAACTACCCGACTCCAGAAAAGTATCTGGAAAATCCGACTCCCATAAAGGTTAACGCTGAGAGGTGAAGTGATGTCAGAAGTAATTCTTATTCTTAAGAGAGAGATCGACATTAAACTGGAGGCAGATGTCATAACTCCTGACTCCTTTGCAGATAAAAATGCCGAAGAAATCGGAAGCCTGCCCATCTGGCAGGGGCCAAAGACCTACCCTCTTTCCGATTTTTTTGAAGTGAACGGTAATGGAGGCAGCTCTGCAGCTGAGACTCAGATCCGCATAAAAGGCGATGTAATGAGGGTTAAAAGGATCGGAGAAGGCATGAGTGCAGGAAAAATTGAAATTGAGGGTTCCGCAGGCATGCATGTAGGGTCAGGGATGAAAGGAGGCGAGATTCTCGTATCCGGAGATGCGGATTCCTGGGCAGGCATGGAAATGCTTGGCGGGCTCCTGCACATTAAAGGCAATGCCGGAGACCATGTTGGCTGTGCTTACAGAGGTAAATGGCACGGCATGAAAGGCGGGCGCATCGTGATCGAAGGCTCGGCCAGGCATCAGCTCGGAGGCGGTATGGACGGCGGAGAAATTCTGGTGGAAGGCAATGTTGAAGGTTTCTGCGGGATTCGCCAGAACGGCGGGGTCATCGTTGTGAAGGGCAGAGCTCTTCGCGGCGTTGGTGCTGAAATGGCAGCCGGTACCATAGTTGTCGGGGGGTTAATCGAACGCTTCACTCCGGGTTTCGAATATACAGGTATGGTAGACGGACTCACCCAGGGTGGGGTTGAGCTAACAGGAGAATTCAAGAAGTTCACCGGGGACTATGCGATCAGCAAGCGGGCAAAAGGAGTGCTCTACGCGGCTGCAGATGCAAATCCGGAACTCTGAGGTGAGAAGCATGGAAGTATTACTCATTACCGGAAGTACGATTGATGAAGGCAGGCTTGCCAAAGGCGGGGACAAGTTCACGGACGATTACACCATGGAATGCGCATCCTGCTGGCTTTCCCCTGTGGATTTCGTGTCCCTCTGCTCCCCTGAAAAAGTGAAGGTTACAAGCCGGAACGGAAAGCATTCTGTCGTGGTCTATACGAAATGTACGGATTCAGTTTGTCCGGGGCATGTGTTCATGCCAAGGGCTATCTGGTCCAATGTTATCATCGACCCGGACACCCTTTCTACGGGCTCTCCCCTCTACAAAGGTGCCCCCGTGCAGGTTGAGCCCACGGAAGAAGAGGTCCTGAGCGCTGAAGATGTAGTGCTGAAAGTTTATGTCGGAGGGCAGTGAGTATGATTTACAAAAACATAGTCTGTCCGGTCTGCGGGGCGTCCTGTGACGATATCCAGGTCGAGTTCGGAGACGGAAAGATTGAAGCTAAAAACGCATGTAAGATGGGAAACGCCAAGTTCAAGGAAGTTGTAAGTTCCCACAGGCTCAGGCAGCCCCTTATAAAGGGCGAAGGAAAACTGGCCCCTGCAGCCTGGGACGAAGCTCTTGAAAAAGCTGCTGATATCCTTGTTTCGGCAAAGCGACCCCTGCTTTTCATGGGCAGTGAAACCTCCTGTGAAGCGCATGAAGTCGGGCTCAAGATAGGGGAATATCTGGGTGCGATTGTTGACTCCAATGCAACAATCTGCCACGGGCCAACAGCCATGGGAATCCAGGAATCCGGTAAAGTCGGCGCAACGGAAGGGCAGAAGAAAAACAGGGGCGACCTTATCATTTACTGGGGAACCAACCCTCTTGAGTCCATGCCGCGGCAGATGTCCAGATATGGGGTTTTCCCGAGAGGTTACTGGACCAAACGCGGGCGTTTCGACAGGACTGTCATCACCATCGACCCGAGAAAGACTCCCACGGCAGAGGCTTCAGACCTGCACATTCAGCTCAAACCCAATTCCGATTACGAACTGGCCAGTGCCCTCCTTACCATGCTCCATGGAAAAACTCCTCACCCGTCGGTTGAAGAGGTCACAGGTATCCCCATCTCAGTGATGGAAGAGATGCTTGACATGATGAAGAACTGCAACTTCGGAGCTATCTCCGTTGGGCTCGGGCTTTCTTCTTCAATCGGAAAGCACAGGAATGCCGAAATTGCCATGAACCTGGTAAAGGAGCTGAACAACTATTCCAAGTTCACCCTGGGCGCACTCCGCGGCCATTGCAACGTGGCAGGCTTTAACCAGGTAGCTTCCTACATGTACGGCTACCCATTCGGACTTGATTTCACACGCGGATACCCGCGCTACAATCCCGGGGAATTTACAACCGTGGATGTGCTGAGGGAAAAGGACGTGGATGCAGCCCTTGTGATGTGCGCCGACCTTGTCTGCCACATCCCTGCGGACTGTGCTTCCTATCTTGCTGAAATCCCCATGGTCTGCCTGGACATTGCTCCCTGCCCGAGTACAGCTGCTTCTGATGTCGTGCTCCCCGGAGTCATCGACGCCATGGAATGTGACGGGACCTTCTACAGGCTTGACGATGTGCCCGTGCACTTCGAGCCCTTCACAACCTCGCCCTTCGAATTTACGAAGAGCAACGAAGACACCTTAAAACAGCTCTTTGCTAAGATCAAAGCAAGAAAGTAAGTTAAGTCTGTTTTCACGGACTCTCAGTTAAAGACCGTGAAAAACAAACAGATGACGTGAGAGTGATATAAAGCTCTCACCTTTTTTTATCTTTTCAGTTTCCTGTGGACACAATTTTTCCTGCAATATCATGTGATTATCATAACTGCGACCGTAGTTGAAGTTTAAGTAATTCTTTAATATGTGTGCGTACATTTATGGCTTGTTAGAATTGGCTGAATCGCCAGTTAATAAAGCATTGAACAGGGAGTATGTGAAAATGTCACAGGAAAATAAAAACGATAAATCTTATTACGTTATCATTGCGCTATCAGTTGTTCTGGTGCTGATGTCAGCAACGATATACGCCATTTCACAGAGTGGATCCGAAAAGGATACGGAAAATACTATTTCCATGAGTGGGTATGCTGAACAGAAAGTTGTCCCTGACACAGCAACATTGAGCATAGGTGTTGTAGTTCAGTCTGCAACCGCAAAGGAAGCGTCCGATGAAAATGCAGTCCTTATGAGCGCTGTAATAGCAGAACTCAAAGCAATGGGATTGCAGGACAAGGAAATAAAGACATCCTATGTTTCCGTATCGCCGGTATACGACTATGATAAGGCACAAACAATCACAGGTTACTCTGCATCCAACAGTGTGCAGATCACAACCACAAAGCTCGACAACCTGAGTGAGATCATTGACAGGTCCACAGCCGCCGGAGCTAATGATATTGGACGCATTTCCTTCTCAGTATCTGATGACATGCAAAAACAGCTTCGTGAAGACCTGATGAATGAAGCAGTAGTTGATGCATCATCAAAAGCCACTACGCTTGCTAAGAGCCTGGGGGTTGAGATTACTGGCGTGCAGACCTCATCCATAAGTGAAAGCAGCAATTCCAGAGTATATTACGAATACGATATGGCAATAGCAGAAAAGGGCTCAGGAGCAGTTTCCACTCCTATTCAGCCAGGCGAGTCTACCGTTTCAATGTCAGTACAGGTCACGTACTACATTGAATAAGAAATTTGGACTAAGTAGTTTGAACACTGAAGTATACAAATGATCAGGAGTTGCAGATGACGAATGTTGTTTGCAACTTCTAAGGTCAATGTGTCCCGAGTTTCGCTTCCCGAGTTTCGCTTCCCGAGTTTCGCTTCGGGAGCACGAGGTCTGTTTCGCTTCGCTCAAGCAGACTAATTTATAGGTTTTAGTAGTTAGTTTCGCTTCGGGAGCACGAGGTCTGTTTCGCTTCGCTCAAGCAGACTAATTTATAGGTTTTAGTAGTTAGTTTCGTTTCGGGAGCATGAGGTTCTTTTTTCATTTTTTAAAGAAACTTCATTTTCTATCAATAAGTTTCCTTATGAGTGGTTTTGTATAAGGTTTTCGCGATTGAATATTTTTTGCTCTCCAGGGTCACACTATAGTACGGAATTAGCTCAGGAGAAAAGCCCATAATAAAATCCACAAATGTAGGAATATTTGCTGCCATTACGTTCATGTATTTGAAGTCTCGGGACTTCAGGTCAAGAAATTCATTATAATATAGAAGAGCAATGGGGCCCAAACGATCAAAATCAGGGTTCAGGGCTGAGGTCCAGATTACAGCGCATTTCTTTCCGTACAGATTTAAGTGAGCTGCAACAGCTTCACCCTCGGGTGTTTCTGAGACAAACATGTATCCAATGTTTTTTTCCTGAATCAACTTAAATACTCTTTCAAAGAACCCTCTGGGCAAGGGAGGCTCTAAATTCTGCTTTTCATAGGCCAGTGAAAGCAGACGGTAATAAGTTTCAGGGTCATTCAATGCCCTGGTTTTAAGTCCTGCCTCAGTTGCGGTTTTAAGTTCCCTCTGTCTTTCCCTTGAAAGGTTGCTGTCTATGTTTTCTTTCAGATCCAGATAATGTGTATAATGCACGGCGGAATCCCATCCATTCCACGTAAACGGTCTTATATCCTCAAAGCCAGGAGCGAACGTAAGGTGAATGCTGTCAAATCCCTGCTTGCAGAGAAATTCCCTGAGGGGATTGAGGATATCATGAGTTTCCTGTACACGTTTACTTGCTTTAGAGCTGGCACTCTCTTTTATAAGAGGCCCACTGTAGCTGGTCATTCTACAGGTTGAAGTTGCCACTTTCAATATTCCCCTGATATTTTTTACAAAAAGGGGGCATCCTCCGACAAGCTCACTGTTTCTGAAACAGCCGTAGATTTTTAGATCTATTGACAGGGCATCCCTGCAAATTTCAAGCCATTCACTGGTATGAAAGAGTATACCGGGTTGAGCTTTTTCTACAAGCAAATTCCATTCTTTGTATTCGGATGGCAATAATTCTCTAACTTCAATTCCGTCCAATTTTAAGCCTCGTGCAAACAGATAATTATTTTTATCTGTAATGAATGACTCAGTTCCGATATCTGGTGGTAAAGTGAATGTTACTCGTCAACAAAAAATAAAATGAATTTTTACGTTCATCTGCCGAAAGCAGGTTTGATTCAATCTCCATCTGAAAAGCCGTTTAACTCCGAAATATTATTGCATGATATTTGTATTCATAATACATTGATTGTACACAAATCATTTCAAAACCATTTTTATTTGCAATTTTTTTAATTTTATTGGGATAATGGGAATACCCCAAAATGTCTCTCGGACGTTTTTTCAAGCTTGCTGATATTGAATTTTTAACCCCACAAACCGCTTTGCTTAATATTTTCCTACAGCTTTTATCCTGTGAAAACAGCCCTATTTTCCACAATGGGTATAAGCGAGGGTCCAGCATGTCAAACAATACTATTTTTCCTTCTTTATTAATATATTTTGATGCATTGAAAATAAAATCATCAATTTCTTGATATGTCAGGTACTGCAATACTCCAGCTGCATTTATTCGGTCAAAGGAAGAGTCCAGCTTGTCCCAGACAGTTTTGTCGTCAGCCAGAATTAGAGTTGTATTTTCACAATTCCTTTCCTTTATTTTTTTGCTTGCTTCCTCAAGCATGGACGGGGAAAAGTCAACTCCTATCGTCTTTTCATATTCTGGCGCATAGTAAACCAGGAGTTCTCCAGCTCCGCACCCAAAATCAAGAAGGGTTTTTCCACCATCCAGATGGAATAATTTTTCCCTTGCCTCCATAGCAAGAAATTCTTCAGCTGAAGATCTGTGACCCCCACTTCTCTTATCTGCAAAAAACTCTTCCCATACGTTTTTTGGTTTCAATATCTTTTTTTCATATCCCGCAGACCTGTTTTTTTCATAAATCTCAGACCCTTTTTTTCCATGCCCCACCGACATATTTTCTTTATACCCCCAAATATTGCTTTTTTACCTCTCCCTATGCACTCTAAAATTGCTACACTATCAGTTCTCTTAGTTATTCCCCAAAATAACTCAAAACTGTAATTATATACTAAATAATTCTATTTTTATGTCTATATATAAGTTTCTCTGGCGGTTGAAGCTTCTTCAAATTTGTTTTTTAATATTCATTACTTCCCGGTTCTATCTTTCTTTCCGTTCATAAATATGAATCTCTTCCCAATTTATTCTTAATTTAAATCCATCTGGTCTCAAAAAAATTGTGTAGTCTTTGAGTCATAGTTTCTCGGTTTAAGCGAGTAAGTATATAATTAAAAAATTTAACAAGTATTTTATACTCTACCACTATCTCATTTAAGGAAATTGTGCAGTTGAGTTCTGAAGTCAGTAGTATAGAACACTAAGATTTCTAAATATGCCATTTTTCACAAACTCGCAAGTACTTGATTTTGAGATTAATTTAAAGCAATAGTAAGAGTTAGAGCCCTGAATTAACTAATAAAGGTCTGATTTAAATGTTCAAAAAAAGCAATATCGTCAAATGGCTGATGCTTACATTATTTATTTATTTTTTATTATCCGGTTCTGCAAGTGCAGATGATAGCGAACTGAATGATTCCGAATCTAATGAAATCTCTGATTCTATTACGGAATTCGCAAACGATCCCTCGTTCATAGCCTACAGGGGAACCATACCGGAAACAATTGATCAGGAGTGGAAAAATTCAATTGTAGATTGCTGGCTAAATCTTAACCGAATAGGGCCATCATATTCCGAATTTGACAGTTCTATATCAAGCATTGCTGCCAGTGATATACTTATTATTGAATTGGGATCTGCATATAAAGAAGAAGTAGATGACTCAAGAATTGACGAGATGTATCAGAAAATTGAGGATTACTGCGAAGAGCAGGAAAGCATAAGTGAGATTCCTGTGGTCTTTATGTGGGCATGGGATGAGGCGGATCTTCCTTTACCGGACTATGGCCCCCAGATTTTTGAAGATGCTAAGAAGAATCCATTGTGTGTGGCTACTCGGGGAGCAATGCCTGTAATTACAGATGCCAGTGAAAAAGTGGAATGGATAGATTCACTTGTTCAGTGTAAACGGGCACTTTCTAACCCTTCTAATACTGATACAGGAATTACGCCGTACTTTGTTGAATTCGGTGGCCCAGTGAGCAGCTTCGGACCCAACATGAATGGATATTTAAACGTAGGTTTCGAGGGATATAGTTCCGAAAAAGTAAATGAATCGTTAATTGATGAAATATATCAGGTAATAGACGAAAGCTGTGAGGAGAAAGGCATAAGTGGCGTTCCAGTCGTTTTTGAGTTTATAGGATACATAACAGAAGACATAGCAGTAGTTGATGGACCATCTCCTGATGAAGCTGATTATTCCAATTTATCAGGTAATGAAGAAGAGATCACTGGTAATGAGACAACCAATCAAATGCCTGGTTTCACTTCAATAATGGTTATTTTAGGGCTTTTATCGGTACTGGTTTTCAAGCGTTCATAACATAAATGCATAAGATCGATGGTTTCATATCACATCGATCCTGCCCTTTTTCTTATTTCAAGCAGACTTATTTTCTTTTTGTTCTTTTCTTCTGAAAGCTACCTTCTCCCCGCAGTACCGGTGCAGTTTCTTAGTACCCCCTGCTTCACTGACCACCGTAAGCATTGTCAAGGGATCAATAATTCGGGTTCCCATTATTGCAGTAATACCTCTACTGAAGAACGGGGCAGGATATAGAGGCGCGCTTGGGCCGAGCAGGACAACTTCCCTTGCTGCACTCCGGAGGGAAAGAAGTTCATCAAAAGTCCGGTTGGCGAGGGTACTTGCACTGAGGATTATCACATCCGATGAAGGGAGTACTTCTCTGGCTTTTTCCGAGGGCAGGGTCATGGTTTGAGGGAATTCGATTTCACGCTTTTCAAGGACTGTAAGCTTATCGGTTATTTTTAGTATTCTCGGGATGAGAGGCCCGAAATAGCCTACCATCGCAACTTTATCTTCAGGTTTTATGAGGTCAAGGATATCTGTGTTTGAAACAGGAAAGTTTTCGGGCTTCAGGTCACAGAGCATGTGGGAAAGCGCGTTTGCAGTTGCAACTCCAACTGCAGCTTCAAGTGGGTTTTCTGACAGAACAAGTTCAAGCAGTTTATCCGCAGTTTTGCCTTTCAGGGTATCTGCAAAACCGAGGGCAGGGCAGCCTGAAAACTCGTAAAGGGGGGTGCAGGCAACACCTCCGTAGTTTTCGGAAAGCAGGACTCCGGTATAGGCGAGCCCTATCCTGACGTCTTTTACCTCGATTTCTTCAAGGGAGGGGCCAAAGTCTTTTTTGAGCGCACTTACAAGGGTGGGCAGGATTCCGTTTTCTTCTTTTTTCCCGGTTTCCTGTAAATTTTTGCTTTCTGGCATGCTTCCACCTTTTATTTTATCAGCTTACAGCCTTTCTATCTTCGTTGTAAAGTCAAGAGGAGTTGCATAATAGGGAGCGCTTGTGACGATTATGTCCACTAGAGGGGCGTATTCGGGGATTCTTTTTGCCTCGATTCCTCCCACTGCAAGTTCAAGTTTCGGGTTCAGCTTCTTAAGTTCGGGCCCGACCTTCTGCATTTCTGCCGGAGACAGGTGGTCAAGGAGCATTATATCCGCATGTATTGCGTACCTGAGGGCTTCTTCCCTCGACCGGGGCTCGATTTCTATTTTTTTCATAGCTCTGAGTTCTCCCAGTTCCCCGGCAACTTCCAGGTGGTTCTGGCTGAGCTGGATAGAATCGCTGAGGGAGTTCCTGTGGATGTCTCCTCCGCCTGCCCGGACGGCTTTAAGCTCAAATAAGCGGGCTCCGGGGTGGGTCTTTCGGCTTGTTGCAATGATAAGGTCAGGGTTTGCCTTCCGGCCGGCGCTTACGAAAGAGGCTGTTCTGGTGGAAATGGCGCACATGAGCGAGAGGAATGTCTGGGAAACCCTCCAGAGCTTGAACAGGAGTTTTAGGTCTCCTTCGGCTTCGATAATCGCATCTCCGGGCTTGAAAGGCTGACCATCTTTGAGGCAATTCAGGTTTTTCAGACCTTTTTTTTCATAATATTCTGCCAGGTCGCCGGCGCAGGCACAGGTCCCGTTTTCTCTCGAAATAATTCTCATTTTTCCCCTGCCTTCAAGCCTGAGAAGCTCTGCGCTTTCGTCCTGATAGGGGCAGTCTTCGTAAAAGTAAAGCTCAAAAAGGTCTATCATGTTTTGCCTCAAAAATTCCCTTCATAAATTTTCCTTATTTTTGTGTTTCTATTTCCCTTTGCTGCCGTTTTTCCGTATTGATTTCTTTGTTTCCGACCCGCATTCACTTTATTTCTGGTTTTCCACGCACCTGTATGGGATTTATATGATATGTTTGAACATACATAACGGTTAATAAAGCTTTTTGCAAAAATAGGCTTTGTAGAAATCCTCTAAGTTATGTTTTTACCCAAACATTTATAAAAATAAGATTTTAAAATTGCTCCTTATTTTTTGTCCCCACAAAAAACGAGGAGCAATCCCTATTGTCATCAAATAAGTATATTAAATTTATTGAGCTCAGTCTTAAAATTGTTCAGTCTTCCAGACTGAATCTTTACTCCTGTAAATATTCTAAACGTGTTTACACTCAACATCAGCTTCTTGTTCTTGTTTTACTGAAGGAGTATATAAGTACAGACTATCGAGATTTTGTAGAACTTATTGACCTCATGAACAATATAAAGGAAAAACTTGACCTTGACAAGATTCCTCATTACACTACTCTTCAAAAGTTTGTCTCCAGAGTTCCTTCGTCATTATTTAACATAATTTTGTCAAGAACTCTAAAGCTATTTTATTCACATGGAGAAAATGCATCGATCACAGCAATCGATGCAACTGGATTTACGAGTTCTTATGCAAGTCATTATTACTCTCGAAGAACAGGGAAGCTCCGAAGGAGCTTCCTGAAAACTTCAATATCTGTAGACACTGATAAAAAAGTAGTATTAGGATGGAAAATTAGTCAGAAAACAGATCATGATGTTAAACACGCAAAAGCTCTGATAAGGCAATCAAATAAGTCAAGAAAATCTGAATGTTATGTAATGGATAAAGGGTATGATTCTGAAAAAATTCATGCTCTAATAAGAGAAGAAATAAAAGCAGACTCAATTATACCTTTAAGAGTAAGAAAAAGGAAGAAAATAAAAGGGAAATACAGAAAACAGTTGAATTCAAGCTTTGATAAAATAAGATACAATAAACGGAATATAGCAGAAACAACGTTCTCTGTTGTCAAAAGAAAGTTTGGGGAAGTACTCAGGGCAAGAAAGTTCTATAATCAGATCAAAGAAATAAAAATTAAACTGATAGTGTATAACATAAACAAAAAAGTTGTAGAAATAATTTGCATAAAATTAAGGATTTCTACAGAGCC
>NZ_JJOV01000071.1:0-36654 GCF_000979385.1 Methanosarcina sp. 2.H.A.1B.4 | reverse complement strand
GGAATACAAAGCAGAAGCTCTTGGTAAGGCTGTTATCTACATTGATCCCAGATACTCTTCTCAGAAATGCTCCAAATGTGGAGATATCCGTAAGAGTAACAGGAAAGGTAGTTCTTACCATTGTAGAGCTTGTGGTTTTGATATACATAGTGACCTTAATGCCTCTCGTAACATTGCTCAAGCGGGTATATCTTGCCTGAGTAGGCTGCATGTCAATCAGCCAAACGTGGAAACGGTTTAACCGTTATTCACATGCTTGCCATTTTAATGGCGGGTCATTGACTATTTGATTTGAAGTGCCATATCAACAATAATTTTTTTGTCCCGGCTCAACTTTCTCAAAATATTAATGCACTATTCGTCTATAAGTATTTGAGCTCACCACCCTTACGTAGCTCTAAATCTCGAATTTAAATTTTAGGAGTGTAAATGAAATATGAACTCTTGAATCCTGTTCAAGGTTATACAACCAGAAGTAAAATCTGACCTCGAAGCAAGAGTTGAAGCATTAGAAAAGGAAGTCTATAAAACCTCTAAATCAGAAAAAGGTTGAAAAATTAAGTGGGCCCGCTGCGATTCGAACTCAGGACCTCCGCCGTATGAAGGCGGGGGCATAAGCGACGCAAGCACCACGTTTGACGAGCCAAATTCGATAGATCTTTCTCTTTCTCAATAAGGCGGGAGGACTCCTTCCTCAGCGGCTTTCAAGCCGACAGGGAGGAGTAGTTCACTAATAAGGAATCAAACCAACAAATGTTAATGAACAAAACGATAATGTTCTTAACAATATCCGGGCTGAGCATAAGGACAAATTCAATGAATGGCTGCTCGATAAAAAAGCCATAAAAGAATGTTAAGTTGGAGATCAGATAAAAGTGATTTGGAATCAATGAGCTGTGCAATCCAATCTCCAGTGTAGTCTCAAGAGTCATACCTTTTTACTTGGAAACATATATTTACATTATTTTTCCAAAGATCATTGTGGATATTTTTATCAGCACGTAAGCTATTGGCAATGATGCTAAAAACATGTACAGAAAAAATCCAAGCGAGCTCAGACCTCTCATTATCCGAACTTCAATGCTGTTTCCCCCGCGAATTACAGTACCATCATAACATATTGCGCTGTCAAACTGCCTGAAATATGCCTCATTCTGTTTCATATATTTCCCCTACTGTTTTTCCCCACTGTAAAGTTCTTTTTGATTGTACTTTGATCTTAAGTACTAATACTTTCTATAAATAGTTATCTCATTGAACTAATATTAGTTAAACAGTATTTCTGAGATATTGGTGGTATTATATTAGTCAGATAAGTATAAAAGCCGGGAAAATAAATGATAAAGGCTCATTTATGTATTATTTTTTGGTCTTCGCTACAACCTCTAATACGTATATTTTCAAAAATTATTTTTAATGTTTTAATTAATAACTTTGATCAGTTTCTTCATTTATCTTCAGCCTTTACTGAGTATTCTTCAAGTTTAAGAGAAAAGGCATGCTTGTCTATGTAATTGCCCGTCAACTACCCATCACTGAAGTAACGGGCTTGCATATTCCCCGCGTTTGCGCGGATCATCTATGCGTAAGGCTGGCTGACCTGGGGAGAACCACTCCTGAGCTTCACGGAGGAAGCACAGCCCGGTTATGTACAACGCTTCAAAGGTTGTTTTCAGCGAGCTTTGTTGCCAAAACCTATATTGTACACAACTTGTCCAAATTGGATAGTAGACTTGTCTTAAGCTGTTGTCTGCTTAATGCAGTGTCCTACTCCACTCTGGAAGTGACAAGGCTATCTGATACAATATATGACGCGGAGATATAATTACGTTTACGGATGACGAAAATCAAGAGAGATTACACATTCCTCCGCCACTAAAGTAACGGGAATCCTGTTTAACTGTCTTGAAGAAGAGCTTAACTTAGAACTTAAAGTTTCACAACCGGAAGCAAAATCCGACCTCGAAGCAAGAATCGAAGTATTAGAACAGGAAGTCTATAAAACCTCTAAATCAAAAAAGGAAGTTGAAGACTTAAGTGGGCCCGCTGCGATTCGAACTCAGGACCTCCGCTGTGTGAAGGTGGCTTTAAACCTCAAGATTCCGAAAGCAAGCAGGTTTAGTGTTTCTTTCCTTCAAACCTTCTGCTTTTTTTGACCTTCTATTCGCCGGTCGTGAGCCATTTTAAGTAGGAAGTCCTCTGCGGCTTCAGAGGAATTACAATATTCATGCCAGAGCCAGCCGCTTGGCTCTTCGGGCACCACAATGATTCCCTTTTTCTTTGCAACGCCCTCAAGGATTATCCGCGCGGCTTCTTCCGCTGGAATTGCATCTTCAGGAGCCTGTACCTCTTCATGGACCGGACCCAGTATTGGCTTTTTCCAGATGCGTGAAACGACAGCTGAGGGGCATGTCACCGAGAAATGAATGCCTTCTTCTGCAAATTCGTACCGCATACTTTCACTCATCCCGACCACGGCGTACTTGGTGGCGCAATAGAGTGCCTGGAATGGGAACGGTACCAGTCCTGCAATGGAAGCCGTATTAACTATGTGACCTCCGCCCTGAAGCCGCATAACTGGCAGCACGGCGTTAATGCCGTATATTACACTCCAGAGGTTGACATCAATAATAGCTTTCCAGTGCTCAAGAGTGGCGTCGACAGTCGGCATCGTACCCCCGATCCCTGCATTATTAAATAAAAAGTCAATTCTGCCTTCCAAGGTGATCATGTCCTGAACAGCCTTTTCAACTTCCGGTTGTTTTGTCACGTCAACAAGCAGAGTACGAATCTGTCCTGCATACGCGCCAAGATTTTCAGCCGCTGATGCCAGGCTTTCTGCATTCCGACCAGCCATGAAGACTATCGCTCCCTTCTCCAACAGGGCTTCACTTACTGCATAACCGATTCCGGAATTCGCACCGGTTACCAGACAATATTTGTCCTTGAAATACTCGTCAACTCCCATTTCACTCCCCCTTTTCCTTTTCAACGGTTCTGTTTTGGTTGATTCTGTTTTGATTAGTTCTGTTCATTTTTTTAGGATACAAATTTCTCTTATGCATTGTCCAGTAGGGTTATAGCTGGCGAATTATTGCCAGTACAGCTACAACATAGGCAATCGGCCCTGTATAAATCACCTTAAACAGTGCCAATCTGTCCACAGAAAGCTCTGCAATCCCGAATAGAGAGAACATGGAGACGGTTAAAGTCACCATGATCAATACCGTACAGATGAACAGCACCGTGCCCAGTAATGCCCCTCTCCTCGGCAGCCTTGACAGTATCGGCCCCGGCTGGGGTAGGTTTTCATCTTTGAAATGGCCGGCGCGAAGCTGGCGGTTAATATCGGCTGCCGAGAAGACTGTCACAAGCCACGTCATCACGATTGAGGTGATTATAGTATCAACCAGAATCCCGGATAAGACAATGGTGTCCACATTCCTGTTGATGAGAAACGCCAGGAGCGGATTTACCACCATGTTAATCAGGGCGGCTGTCAGGGCCTGTTTCTGGATATACGAGTCAATCGACCTCAGACTTACCATACCTCCGCTCCACTGCCAAAGTGGGCAGTGAAGACCTTGCCTGGGTCTTCTGTCTCCTCTACATTTGGTATCCGGCGTGTTTCCAGGCTCCCGTATCCTGCAGGGACATACAGTGTGAAGTCGAGAGGGTTTTCGCCCTCAGAGACAGCCTTAAAGTAGTTTTTAATAGAAGCGGGATTGCTGGTTAATTGATCCGTGCTTCCGGTATAGGCTCCTCCATTTCGAGTTTTATCTGCGTACAGAAATGCTGCGCCGTATAGAGATTGGAAGATGATAGTCTCAGGTGACTGGGAACCATAGATACCGTTAGTGAGCTGGATATAGGTAGCCAGCTGCCAGCTAGGCCACATGCCTTTGCCCCAGTTCATTCCCGGAACGAAGGGATCTTTCCCCCCCTCTTCAGATCGTGACATGTCAAAGGCCTGGGTTGCTATCGTTACGAGTGAATACTCCTGCATGAAATCATGTCCCTGAGGATTCCAGTCTTTACGGGAAGGCTTGAGGCCGAAATCGGCAATAGAATAAAAAGTCCCTCTGAGCTGGCCGTACTCTTCTGTTAGCATAATATCAAAGGAGTGGCTCAGTATTCTGAAACCCGGGGTCCAGACTCCTTTCCTCCCGTTTTCATCGTAATCTATTATCCCGTCACTGTTCTCATCGTAGCCATCCATGAATTCTTTTAAAAATGAGGAGCCTGTCAGCTTATCGTGGGCTTCTGCATAGCTCAGGAGGGTCTTCTGCATGTCCCATAGCATGCATGAAGGGTTATAATACATCGTTTTCGTCATCAACTCCAGGAATTTCCTGTCCTCTATCCTGCCCAGGTTCCCATCCAGGGAAGCCAGTGGCGTTTCTGTCAGGGCGTCCCAGCCGACAACATAGTATTTCTGCTGCCCCACACCTCTCGCTTCAGCATAACGGTACAGGTTGTACCTGAAAAGAGGTGAATCGAGACCTTCCTTGGTTGCGATATTTTTCCCGTCAATTATTGCTACGGGAACGTGGTGGACAAACTCTGTGGGCCAGCCGTTCTCATCCTTGAGCTTCAATGCTTCACACATAGGTACCGTTTTGAAACAATATCTGGCGCAGAGGAGGTCGAGAGCCACACAGTCCAGAGACGCCCAGACGTAACCTTCAGGAATTCTGACAGCTCTGCCATCCGGGTTATGGGAGATATTAATCATATCTATTCCATCACTAACATGCACCATGAACACGTTCTGGTTCTGCACTGCCCTGATAACGTCCGCCTGGGTCCCTGGCATTCCTCCAGTTTTTGTTGTGATGTATTCTCCTTTCTCATCTTTTACAGGCAGGTTGGTATCGTCATCCATCTTTACGATCCAGGGCATATGCGGTAGCTCACCTTTGTAAGATGGTACTGCTCTGGACGGGCACGCATATTTCCATTTCATATCACCGCTTCCCGTCTCGCAGGGAGCCTGCGTGGGGTAAAGGCCGATACCAAGGTTCTTGATAGCATTTGTGAGAAGATCCTGAGCATGGATCTTTAGCTTGGGGACATTAATTAGAACGCAGCCGGGGTAGTCTTTAAGGTCTTCACTGTCATCCGGGTTCCCGCCGACAATCGCCTTGTGCAGTGTGATCTCTTTGTAGTTTACTCCATCTGGAACTTCGACCGTCCTGCCCCTTGAAGCGTCTTCATCAAGTTTGTTCAGGTCATAGACCATCAGCCGGTCTCCTGCTTTCCCTGGCGGGAAGAACCTTCCGGCAACGCTATCTTCATATCCTTTCATAGGGTCGTCTTCATGGAAGGAAGGATGGCGCTCTGACAGGTATCTGCGGACAAAGAAAAAACCCCATCCCCCGTAGAAATCCTCACTCCGCCCTTCAAAAAGGGCTTCTGTGGTGATGTCCTTTCCGAAGGTTAACCTGAAAGAGATTGTCATCAACAGGGCGGAAGTCGAAGCCTCCCCCAGTGCCATCTGATAATAGTGTATGTCAAGCCTGTCGTGGAACCACCTCATCAGAGCGGCTATAAGGGGCCATTCGGTACAGATGGGAGCACCCAGGCCTTCGCCATGTGTCCCTGCGTCAATGGCGACCGGGCCAACCAGGTTGGGCTTGAATAACAATTTCTTGCTGGACCGTATCTGTGACTGCACCTGGCTGACAAACCCTGTCTCCCGGTCCAGCTCACCCAGGGAAGAATCAAGATTGGCGTAGATATAATCAATTTTTTCAACTATCTCCGCCCAGGCTGCTGTATCGTTCTCGTTGATGACCTTCTGGAGCAAACCGGGGACTCCGGCATAGGCCTTTGAGAAATCCATCCTGCTGCCAGCGACCGGTGATCCCTCAGAATCGACCTTCCTCTTTCCCAGTTTCGAATCGACAACCGCATCTTTCGAATATTCTTCGTTTATGGTACTCATCTTTTCCCCCCATTGACGCGAAGTGGATAAGGCTGCATCAAACACTTCCCAATAAAAAGACAAATTCCAGGTTTTCTATAGCTCCAGGTTTTCTATAGCCTGTTGTGATACTTCTTTTTTGACTCTTTCTGATGCGCCCCTTCGATATCGTTATTCCTTATATTATGTTTTCTCAACGTCATCTGAATATTATGTGGCATGTATTATAGATATTATATATATTATCCCGATACTATATATTATCTAATATCACATATTAATCCGAATATTGGGGGGTTTGATTATGTTCCGATTTGAAGATAACAAATGCTATAGAATGCCGGCCCACTTTGGTGGTTTTGACTGCCCTGGCCCTGAAGCAGCGCTGTATTATAAGGATGCAGTTTCTGTAACCTTTACGTATACCACGGATGAAAAACAGCTGGCCAGCTATGTGCCCGAAGGTTTTGAGCTGTTACGACCTGAATTGAACATCTCCTACAGTCAGTTTCGAGAGATCGACTGGATGGCGGGAGGAGCGTATAACCTCGTCCAGGTCAGTGTACCTGCCCGTTTCAACGGCAAGCGTGACCAGCTTGAAGGGCAGTTTATTCTGGTAGTCTGGGAGAACAAAACCTGGCCGATCCTTGGAGGGAGAGAAGAGACCGGCATCCCAAAAATCTATGCCGACATCGAGGACCTGCACACTATCCAGCCGAACTACTATACCAGTGCCAGTTACGAAGGAAACACATTCCTGCGCCTGGAGCTGCTCGGAGCAAAGCCTGTAAACGGGCAGCTGTTATCGGAGATGCAGGCTTCTGCAGCCACAATCAACGCCCTTGGGTGGCGCTACATTCCAAAAGTCGGCGCTCCCGGGGCGGATTTGAGCCAGCCCATACTGTACCCACAGGGTGCCGAGGTCCACAGCGCATGGGCGGGCAGCGGCACTGTCAAATGGACACAATTGAGCTGGGAGCAGAACCCGGGACAGTGGCATATCATCAAGGCACTGGCAGAGCTGCCCATGCTTGAGATGGCTCCGGTCATCATGGCGAAAGGGGTCATCATTTTAAAACCCAATAATGGACGTGTTCTCGAATAATTGAAAATGTGCCTGCTATAGTTGGCAGGCTTTTTCATTACTTTTTTTGCAGGATGACTGCACGCAATTTGATATCAGACGTTAACTAAGATGTTTTATACTGTCTTTTTTCTTTGAATACAGAAACAAAGGAATGCCTGAGAAAGTTGAATGTAGGAATTGAGATTAAGCCAGATTAAAAGATATGACTAAAAATAGCAAAATAAGAACGAAAAAAAGAAGGGAAAATAAGAAAAAAAGAAGAAAATAAAAGAAAAGCCGAGAATTTTCAAAAAGGGCTATAAATTATCAAACATTTGAGAATCAACTCAGCCGTAAACAACCCCAGCAGTACAAAAAATAAAATAATCAAAAGGTTGAGTATGACCGGACCAATTCTTGCTCGAACTTTTCCCAGTCCATACACTCCAATTACCATATATATTAATGACAGATCGGTATATCTTACTTTCGATCATCGTTTTTGGGTTTTATCATTCTCCCCTTTCTAATTCTTTAATCTGCTTTGCCAGCCGGTTAAGCTGTTCTTGTTTTTCAGCCAGATCCTCTTTAAGCTTCTTCAACTTCTCTTCCTGCTCCGTGCCCTTTTTATCTTTTTCATGTAATTCCAAATGCAAGAGAACAGTGACATCCTTTCCCACGTTCTTAGGCCCTATAGATGATAATCTCCCTTTCGAATCGGCCACACAAGTATAAACCGTATCATCTGCGAGCAATTCTATTTTGTGATCCTGTATCTCTTTATGCCCTAAAATCACTATACACTTTTTTCCCGCATTCGCGATACCTACATTTGTGGGTATTCCCCTCGCCATCACATTTCTATGGAGCACTTCGTTAACCGATTCGAGAATAATGATAATCCTCCAGTGATTAATCGGCCACAAAATAGATTGTGATGGTTTGTTTGACGGTTTTTCACTCATTTTTTAGCTCCCTGTATCTATTCCACGTATCTATTTCACGTATCTATTTCACGTATCTATTCCATGTATCTATTAATCATTTCAATTTCTACGTCTTCAAGCAGCGTCTTGAGGTTAATCCTAACTTCGATTAATCATAACTTCGGTTAATCATAACTTCGGTTAAATGAAAATCAGAAGTATTTGAGAATCCGTCCTCACCTGCATGTAATATCAGTTATGATATTTCCAGTGAGTTCCGGAGCTCAACATATCACAATTTCGAAAAACGAATCAAAGGGATAATTTAAGAGGTATTCTTTTCTGTACCTCCTTTTTTCCCGGATTATTTGGAAGTTTTGAGCTCTGATTTATACATCCATTCCATACTTTCTTCGTACAATCTGTGGTATTCATCTTCGATGGGGGTTCCTTTTTTCTTCAAAAATACCCGAATAACCCCTCGCACAATTTGAAGTATTACCCTCCCAAATATAAAAAAGAAGATAAAGTATCCAAAAAAGGATATGTCTTCTATCATTTCTTTAATACCTCCTAGCATTCCTCACATGACCGGTACCTTTACACACAATCTCCGGTCCCCTTCCCCACAAACCGGATAAATAAAAAGATATGGGTCTCCCACATCTCTATCAATAAAGTTTATTTGGTTCACTTTGATTCTTACGAGTTCTCTTTTGTCTTAGTATAATATGCTATATGCCTATCTGAATATTTTATACGTGTTATATTTATAGTTTTCGTATTAGACGAATAATATTTAAAGTAAACACAATGGGTGCAAAAAACAGCGAAGATCCAGAAAAAAATCAAAATATTAGAAAAGGAAGTTTATAATGTCTCTCAATCAGGCCTGGTCTCTTCAGGTACCTGTTGGGTACGCCCGAAAACTATCCCCAGCAGTAGAAACACAACCATAGAGACCCCAGCGTAGCCCACGATCCCGATATTTCGGACATTCATATTTGCAAGTGGCACACCGATTAACCCCGCAAGACTCAGTACACCACTGACAATCATAAGACTCCGAATAGTTTTCTCAAGCCTTCCTATCCTGAATACAGGTGCTGCAAAGAGCATCGAGAGGGCAAAGAAAAAATCCCATGCGAGTATGTCCATTGTATAAGCTACGGATGGCCACCTGAAGGAAAAGAATAGCGAAGCCCACGGGAATCCCGCAGACTCGATCTGACGGCTGACAGTAAGGATAACGAAGTGAACAGTACAGGTAATACTCGCCATAAGGGCCATAAATACAAGTGCCGTAAGACTATACACTCTGGTTTCGGGAGAGGCATAAGCATGAACTGCAATCATGACAATGATCATCAACGGCGCTATCACAACGATAAGCAGCTCTAATATCGAGAAGAAAGGATCCCCGATAGGGTCCCGGGAGGATTTGAGTGAGAGAAATCCAAGAACCAGCGTAACAGCGTATGCTATCAGGAGGAAGAACACGGCAAAGGCTGCAACTCTCCCCAACATTCGATGCTGTCTGGTGAAGCCTTCATGTAACATTGTTTAACTCCTTTTATCGCTGCGTTATTTATATGAGCATTCATGCTGCTTAAATCAGGTGGGGGAATTAATAAGATGGATGATAAAAAACCTATTATCAGACTGTATTTTGCCAAAATCAAGGAAGAATATTATAATCTATCTGATGAGGAAAAGCAAGCATTTATGCGTAAGGACCGCAAGCAAATGGACGAGCTCGGGATGAAACTCCTGATGACGATTGACTGCCGCTGGTCCAATGGAGAGTGGGATTTTATCGGGGTCGAGGAATGGCCATGCATAGAAGCTCTTGAGAAGCGTGCCATATTCGAAAAAGAAGAACTGAAAGCATTCAGGTATGCTGAATCGAAGACTTATCTGGGTACTCTTGAAATCGGCGAATACGGTAAAGAATGAAACCTGAGGCAATGGAGATCCGGGCTAGTTCAAGAGCGTCTAATATTCCTGAGTCGGACTACATTCCCGGAATTCTGGATTTCCTGTTGATAATTGCAGGTTTAAGCTATCTAACCGGAATTTATAAATAATCATAAAAATCTGGCTAACGCTACTGATATTGTGCATGTATGTCAAAAAAATAATTAAGTTCCAACCCATTTAATTCAATTTTGGTGTCACCTATTTTTTTTACACACTCGTTTATTTTAAAAGTCTCTCCATGTCTTCTTCTACGGTGCTGCTCGGTGTTATATTGAACTTCTCCACCAGTACATTGAGGACATTCGGTGAGACAAAGGCTGGAAGTGTCGGGCCAAGGGTAATATCCTGTATTCCAAGCCTCAGGAGGGTAAGCAACACAAGGACTGCCTTTTGTTCGTACCATGCGATATTGTACGAGATCGGGGCTTCGTTAACGTCTATAAATCCAAGCCTGGACATAAGTCCCTGTGCAATGATGATCAGTGAAAAAGAATCATTACACTGTCCTGCATCCAGTACCCTTGGAATCCCATCAATGTTCCCAAGGTTAAGCTTATTGTAGCGATATTTCGCACATCCGGCGGTAAGTATGACAGTATCTCTGGGCAACGCCTCTGCGAAATCTGTGTAGTACTGCCTGTCCTTGTGGCGTCCGTCACAACCTGCCATGACAATGAACTTCTTTATCTTGCCTGCTTTGATGGCATCAACGATCTTGTCTGCATTAGACAGTACGTAGTTGTAAGCAAAACCGGTTATGACAGTCCCTTCTTCTAATTGTACCGGAGATTCACAGGTCTTTGCCTGCTCTATGAGGGCCGAGAAGTCTTTCTTACCATCTTCAGCCACGATGTGTGTGACACCGCCATAACCTGCGGACCCTGTAGTGTATAACCTGTCAATGTAGGTCTCTTTTGGAGGGACTATACAGTTGCTTGTAAGTAATATTGGTCCGTTGAAGCTCTCGAATTCCTGCCTCTGTTGCCACCATGATCCTCCGTAGTTTCCTACCAGATGTTCGTACTTTTTAAATTCAGGATATGCATTTGCAGGCAGCATCTCACCGTGAGTATAGACATCTACACCGGTTTCCTCAGTCTGATCCAATAGTTGTTTCAGGTCCTTTAGATCATGACCGCTTACGAGAATACCGGGATTGCCTCTTGTTCCGATATTGACTTGTGTAGGTTCCGGATTTCCAAATGTAGTGGTATTTGCCACGTCAAGGGCTGCCATTACATCAAAACCATGTTCCCCACATCTTAGTACCAATGAGATGAGGTCCTTATCAGTTAGGCCGTCATCCGTGGTTGCCACAAGGCCTTCCTCTATAAACGAATTGACTTTCTTATTGGAATTTCCAAGCATTATAGCATGATGTCCATATGCTGCAATTCCTTTGATCCCATAAATCAACAGTTCTCTCAATGATCGGATATCTTCGTCCTCTGTTGCAAGTATGCCGGTATTCCTGTCCTTGAGGTTTTCCGGGGCCAAAGTTGCGATCTCGGGCAGATCGTTCTCATCAAGCAAATTGTTATCCAGAAGTTTCTGCTTGATCTCATCCTGAACTCTGAATCCTCTGTCAATGCGGTCCTGAATTCCGCTCGCTCTGAAATCTGTATTCGTTATGGTTGAGAACAGTGCATCGAGCATAAATTCATCAGTGCTCTTTTCAGAAATTTTTGCTTTTCTTGCTTTCTGGTTGTAGAATGCAATGCTCTTAAGCACATAGATGAGATCGTCCTGAAGGTCTGCGACTTCCCCTTTCTTACCGCACATGCCGTTATTTGTGCATCCTTCCCCATTCATTGTTTCTTCACACTGGTAGCAGAACATTTTGTTACCCCTTTATGTAGATATTATGTGCAGGATATCTATTTACTTTTTATGTCCTCAAATCTTCAATCTCTCATTCACGTGCGAATTGAGGGTAAAAGGCTTATCACTCCTGGTATTCTGCTTCATTTAATGAAGATTGGCTTTTCGGATGGGATCTAAGTTGTGAAAAGTACGTCTCATTTACAACCACATAATCCACAGTAGATCAAGTTTTTGAAGTGTTAACTTGACCATGGTCCACCTTTTTTGATATACCATTACATTAACTATTTTTTTTGAATGGATGTATGAGGTGAGTGGTGATTTCACGTAGATGTAACAACAGCTTCACTAGAAAAAAGGATTCAAGAATTAGGAAAAACGCCATCCGAAAAATCAGAAGAAACAGATGGGCCCGCTGAGATTCGAACTCAGGACCTCCGCCGTGTGAAAATCTCAGGTACTAGTGACGTGATTGTATCAGCAAACGTAATGAGTGGCGGCTATACACAGAATTATCATATGCAGTATACGGGGCTTCAGCATTTTTGGAACACTAATGAGGTTGCTTTTAAAAACTGGTTACATCACAGAGGCATCTTAAAACCGACCAAGCAAACCTACATCAATGTATTGGTGGGTTTTTTCAAAGACAATGATGTGTATAGGCCCAATGACTTCAGAACACTTAAGCTTAAGGATAAGGAATCACGTGGCCTGTGCAACTTGTTCAATTACCGTGAAGATAAAGAGATCAATATCTTAGCAGGACATCCTCTTGAGAAGTGGAGACGTTTTGTCAAAATCCCAATTTAGGTGTGACAGAGATTTACATTACCCCGATGAAAAGGTACAGAAGGCATATGATGCCTGCCCCGATAATTTAAAGATAGTTTTCAAGCTGTTGGTCTGTTAGGGAAACCAACTGATCCATCTTTACAGGATACTTCAACATTTTGACGAGAACAATATTGTAATTGACGGTGAAATTGCTCACTCCCCATCTTCGGAGTTTTCATGTGGCAACAAACGAACCTTCCAACCTATATTCGGCAGGTCGACATTAGATTTTGAGTATTTTTGAGGATGGCGTTTTTCATACATTATATAAATACATGTAAGGTTTGGAACTGGTTAACATATAACCCAAATCTCACGACATATATAAACAATGAGCCATTTTTGCAATAATGTTTAGTATCAGGAATAATGTATTTTCCAGCAAAAACGCTATCAGTAAAAATATTACGAAAAAAACAAGTTACCTGCCGAAAGCAGGTTCCAAGTCTTTTTTCCGACTGCATACTTGCCTGAGATTAAGTCATTCAATTCTCCAGATCAATACAAGACAATAAGTAAGAAGCTGCAAATAGGAAGAGTTTCTGGCAAAACTATTCGTAAGTGGCATCTCAATGTTATGATCAAAGAAGGGGTCACTCAGAGTCTGGGTGACTTCATACAGGGCAGAGAATCTCAACTGTGGGAAGCGCTCATTCTCTGAATAAGGTAAAGCATGTGAAAGAGGAGTACAAGAGAATCTTTTGGAAATTTGAGATCTGGCTTTAAAATGTCTTGACTTGAATATTGAGAATATTAGTAGAGCTGATCCCAAAACTCTAAGTTTCTTCTCCTAATCTCTAATTTTGGATAATCAATCGTTCCTTTGAGAATGAAACCAGTTATGAACTTCTTACTAACGTGGAAATAAAATTGGTTTTGGGATAGGCTAGTAATCTATTTTTTTCTGTCGAGTGCATTAGCAATCTGTTGAAACCTACTTGACGTAATTGCTTTCAGGGTAAATTAATAAAATTGGAGGGTAATCTGTATTTTTCAGTCGTATTCTCTTTCATTGATTCGTGGACAGAGACGATTGAGCTTTCGAGCATAGTTTCAATCTTTTGGATCACAGATTTCCAATCATCACTGCCTTTCTTTAAGCAAGCTATCCTGTCATATATAGACTCAATCTCACTTGCCCTTAGTTTTGTTGAACCGGTCCCTTTATATTGAAAAGCTCGTATCCATTCACTTTTTGGCACATCAATCATTTCATACTCAATATAGTTCCCCAGTTGCCCAGAAATTATCCTCCTCACTGAATCAGTAAACTTCGACTTTGCTTCATCTACTGGTTCATTTGGAATCCATTCTAAGGGTTCATCTAATAAAGCAGATATCTGCTCGCTGATCAAAGTTTTTAATTCATTAACGGGTCTCAAATGTTGATATTCAACAAGGCCAAATTCAGCAATTCGTCTATTAAGAGCCCAAATTCTTTTCCAATGCTCGCTTTTAGCTTGATACATATCATAAGAATAAGAGTAACTTCTTGTGAAGCCTCCATTTAGACGCAAATCCCATCTCATACGAAAATATTCAATAGATTTATTTATTATCTCCTCAACCTTCTGAGACGAATATATAGGCTTTGAAATAATATTTTTTGGAGCTTTAACCTTCAAGCACGGATTTTTTAATAGGGAAGTTAATTGATTTTTTGTAGCCTTATTATCCACATCAATTTTATCTAACTGACTGAGAAAGAAGCACCTTTTCGCTAAGTCATCTTCCAAGCGCATTACCATTGTTTTTCCAATTTCTTTTTCGAAGGAGTGAAGTCCATTTTTTACGGACATATACACATGATATTTCTTGTCTTTTTCTGTTTCAAAGTTATCTCCAACAACAGCATCGAAATGAGTAAAAGCAATCATCAGTTGATCTGCATAACCTGAAACAATTACTCTCTTCATTGCAGCAAGTGGAGCACTTTGCATTGGTTGTTGTGCATTGTCTACCAATAAAATAGTATCTACTTCACTGAACATATTCTCTAATTTCTTTGGAATTGGCTGTGAACCTGTTGATTCAGCAATATGCCCTAGACCTTGTCCATCAATGAAAACCAACTTTGGAGAATAATCATCTACAAATGCAGGAAAAAATGGTCCCTGTATCCTCATACCATCTACTAAAGGAGAAAGAAGCCTCCCAAAGAGGGTATGGTGATTGCTTGAGAATACCTTCAAAACCTCTAAAAAAGTGGATTTTTCTTTACTTTCATATTCCCAATATATAGGCCACTCACTTTTATTACAAGATAAAAATCCACAATTTATATACTCAAAGCGACTTTTTATGTCATTCATCACTTCATCTACTAGTGATTTGAAGTTATAATTCTTTAAAACCAAATTTTGGAACGTTTCAACATCAAAATCATCGATAGCAGCATTAGTCGAAAGATACTTTGTTTTGGACTCGTTTGCAATCAAAATAATTTTATCAATGTAATATTCTACCTTATTGATTACTTTGTTGTTAACACCACAATTTGTCGGTTCCTCAATAGTATCTTCATCATCTTCTTCAAAAAGAGATTTTTGTTTGTCGTCTTTTTTGGTTATAAATTTCCCAATAATATGATTCAACCTAAACGTTTGCTCTTTGTTTTCAAAGAAAGTTTCAGCTATTTTATGCTTATCAGTAATATTCTCTGCTTTGATTATTGCATTATATATGCAGTCTTCGACGAAGAATCTAACCATAGATTCTTGGAAAAAAGTTACGACACATCTGTAATTACCTTCACAAACAATAACTTCCAAATCTGAAATTGTTGCTTTGGCGGTAGTTGTTAAAGGAAATTTATCTCCAGAAGTTCCAATCAAGTGCCTTAGTAATGTCGTTTTTCCAGCACCGGTAGTACCCATGAATAATATCTTTTTATAGCCGTCATAGTCAGATGGCAACGGCAAGAGATTTTCGCGCAATTGTGTGCTAGCAATATCTTGATTTTCGGGTATAATCGATTCATAAAACGCTGAAATAATTACTTTGCTATACTTTTTTACTGCTAAATCCCTGTTTTTACTAAGCCATAAATCTTTGCTTGAAAGAATTTCTTTCATTTCATTAACATAGCTATCTGCAACTTTGGAGTCTGTGGTATCGAGTGTCCTTCTTGTCCACCTGCCGAATTCACCATTAGAATTTAGTCTTGTGGGATGTTTGAAGACTATTGACCAAACTTTTTCACTTTCTGGACGATATTTTTGACATTCCATTTTTTCTCACAACTCCAAGCACAAGCTTATGCTTCAAAAGTCATATTTAAATGTTGTGAAATAAATCTTTAATAAAGATTTTAATAGTCTTCCTTCCTATTTAGTGGACGCCGCTCTATATGGGCAACGTCTGCGAGCTTTCGCAGGTTTGCATACTAATTACGGAGCTATGATTCGAGTTTCATTGGAATTAGTCAATTTTTAGGAATTTCGTCAGTGATGTTCTCAGATTCTATGAAGTAACGGTGTTATAATTCTCAACTTTGGACTAGTTTTGCTGACCTTCCGCAGATGTCTGACAAATTTATTCTTTTTTCTCGTTAATATATAAATATCAAAAATGTCGTATTCTGCTTCGGATTTCATTATGTTTGTTACAACACGTTCTCTTGATCATCATGGAATTGTTTCTGGCATTTATGATGAACTTGAAATTGGAAAAGTGATCGATGAAGTGCTGCCCAAAATTGGGCAGCACAAATTATCTCATTCTATTGTAGTAAAAGCAATGATCCTCAACTGTCTTGGTTTCGTAGACAGTCGTCTTTACATGTACTCTCAGTATTTTGAAACTCTTCCTGTTGAAAGACTCCTTGGTTCCGGGATCAGTGCATGTGACCTTACTGATGATGTTTTAGGTCGAACTCTTGATGAAATCTATGAAGCAGATTCGACTCAACTTTTCATGAAACTTGCCTTGAAAATGATGGGAATCGTGAACATCAGGACTCAACTTCTTCAATGTGACACTACCAATTTTAGCGTTTATGGAGATTACAACCATATAGATGGCAGTTCTGCCATCGAAATCACATATGGTCATGCAAAAGACGGTAGAGATGACCTTCAACGTTTTGGACTTGGGATTATAACAAATCAATATGGAATCCCATTATTTGCAAAAGCTTACTCTGGTAATGCATCAGATAAAGAAACCATAATTGAGGCAATGAAAAAGCTTCAAGAAAACATAACTTTCCCTGATGATGTTTATTACATAGCTGACAGTGCTCTCTATTCTGACAATAACATCAAATCAATGAGAAAAGGTATGAAGTGGATTACTCGTGTTCCTTCAACACTAAAGCTTTCAAGAGATTTGTTGATTTCTGATCTTGAGTTTAAACAAGGAGAAGACACTCGATATTCATTTTATGAAACCATTGTTGGATATGGTGGTATCGAGCAAAAATGGGTAATTGTCCATTCATCTGAGATGCAGAAAAGAAAAGATGTTACTTTTGAAAAGAAAATCAAAAGGATTGTCAAAGAAGCTCAAAAAGAACTCAAAGATCTAAAAAGGATAGAGTTTGCCTGTGAAGATGATGCCAGAGCAGCTCTGGAAAGATGGATGAAAGAGAATCCTTACTGTTTACTTGAAAACGTAGAGATTTCAACAGTTTCAACAAGGGAAAACGGCAAGAGAGGAAGACCGAAGAAGGATGAAAAGCTTATAGTCCACTATGTTATTAATGCAGAAGCAGTTAGGAATGAAGAAATTACACTGAATGAAAAAGAGCATCAAGGAAGGTTTATAATTGCAAGCAATGATCTTAATCTTGATGCTGAAAAAATGCTGGATTACTACAAGAATCAAAGTAAGGTTGAAAAAGGGTTCAGGTTCATAAAGGATAAAAGTTTCAGGGTTTCAGATGTTTATTTGAAAAAACCTCAAAGAATTGAAGCTCTATCAATGGTAATGGTATTAACCCTAATGATTTACTCGGTAGCGGAATGGAAATTAAGAGAAAGGTTAAAAGAAACAGGGGAAACAATACTTGACCAGGTTAAAAAACAAACTCAAAAGCCCACTTTGAAGTGGGCTTTTATCCTAATGAGGGGGATTACAGAAGTAAAAGTGGAAATTGATTCTAAAGTAGTAACTCAAATTGCCAACATGAATGAAGTTAAGGCCAAGATAATAAGGTTGATGGGGAAAAATTGTGAAAAATACTACTTTTGAGTGGAGATCTGCGGAAAGGCAGGTTTTGGCCTTATTTCAGCTATTTTTTGCTCTAAAAAAGTTAAAGTAGGCTCCAATTTCTCACGCTAGAATTATTCAGACATGTTAGTACACGTCTATAACAAAAATAATTGAATCTAGAGTGAGTAATTGGGGTATATGCTATCAATTTTGAGTAGAATTTGAGAGGGCTCTACCTCGCAAAACTCTACTCTTTTTCTTATTCGGATCTCTTTGGATAAAGAGCTTAATTGTGAACTTAAAGTTACACAACCAGAAAGTAAAATCTTACCTTGAAGCAAGAGTTGAAGCATTAGAAAAGAAGCTCAATACGCTCTTAGAATCCGTAAAAAAAGAGAAGTGGGCCCGCTGAGATTCGAACTCAGGACCTCCGCCGTGTGAAGGCGACGTCATAACCGGCTAGACCACGAGCCCATGGATTGCATTTGAAAATTAATAAGAGTTAAGCAACCATAAAATAGAACTTCTTATGTATAAGCTTATCGCTTGCGAGCTGATTTTGGGCTTGACCGGACCTGTTATGTAATTACTTTTTATATTTTTGCCTCAGGGGCCTTTATTTTTTGTACTTTTTGAGGGTTTTGAAGGATGAAGACCCACTTGCAGGGGTTTTTCAGTCTACGGGTGGAACTTTTGATGATCTGTTGGTGATCTGTTGGTGATCTGTTGATGATCTGTCGAAGATCTGTCCGGGAATCTTCAATCAGGCGATAAAGTAATGAAGTAATGGAGTAATAATGTAAATAACTATAGAAATAATTTAATTGATTGGTTTGTATGATCGAAATCCTGAAAATCCTCTTCACCATGCCGTTTTTGCTCTACGCATGCTATACAGACTTGAAGGAGCGCAGAGTCTCAAACAGGTTATGGAAGTACATGCTTGCATCGGGTTCGGTATTTGTAATCTATGACGTTTATACTGGAGGGATTCCCTACCTTAAATCTCTAATTTTTTCCGGAGTTATTGTTTTCGTTTCGATTTACATCCTTTTCCAGCTTGGAGCCTTCGGGGGCGGGGATGCAAAGGGGCTGATAGTGCTTTCCATCTTATTTCCGCTCTATCCGGTTTTCCTGTTATCGGAAGAGCTTTATCCTTTGCTAGGGCTGCCTCCTGTAGGGCTCTTTGCCTTCACGGTGCTGGAAAATGCTCTCCTGGTAACGACGCTCGTGCCTCTCGGGATGTTCTGCTACAATGCCCTGCATTTCTCGCCTGAAATGCTTAAAAAGCCCTTATACATGTTTATCGGGTACAGGACTGAGGTATCCTCTCTGAAAAGGAAGGAACATCTGGCCTTGCTTGAAAAGTTCGAGCTTGATGAAAACGGAATCGTCATCAGGAAGTTTGCGCGGACAGGGCTCGACTTTGATGCGAACCTGAAGCCCGAACTTGGGGAATACGTAAAAAAAGGGCTTATTGAAAAGGAAGTCTGGGTTACCCCGGGCCTGCCTTTTATGCTCTCAATTACAGCAGGCTTTATAACCGCAGTCGTTTTCGGGGATTTAATCTTTTACGCTGTCTTTAGCTTTCTCGGGGTCTGAACCTAACATCTACTGAATAAACCCAACCTCTACGGAATAAACCCGACGTCTACGGAATAAACCGGGCATCTGTGAAAATTTTAGGACCGGCTGAACCGGGATTTCTCCCTGTTCTCCTTCTTTTCTTTTTCCACTCTCTTTTTTTCCACTCTCTTTCCCCGTTTTTCATCTTTTCTGCACGATAAGCAGCCCGTAGAGAATTGTTTCTGCAATTGGGGGATTATCAGGAGTGCCTTTTGCGATCCTTTCTTCGGGGTAGCCGAGGTTTTCACAGGTATAAAGTTCAGCGTTAATTCCAAGTTCTTTAAGGATTTCTGCAACCTCGCAGGAGCCGAATGTCTCTTCCGGCAGCAGGAAAATGTTTCTTCCGTTCTTCAATTCCTGGATCAGTTCGGCTTTTGCAGGTTCAAAGTCCCTGCCGTGGGCTGTTATTGCACAGAGGTTCGTCAGGTTTACCTTTGTACGGGCACAGGCTGCCTGCATTGAAGAAATTCCGGGAATTATGGTATCATTTTTCCCTGCAAATTTCCCGAGCCCGGAAAACATGGGGTCTCCTGTTGATAGGACAACGGCATCTGCGGGCAGGAGATGGAGCGACTTATAGTCTTTAATCGTTTTTGCTTCGCAGGTAATATGTTCCTGTGCGAGCTCAAGGGCTCTTTTTGCACCGTAAACCACTGATGCCTTTCTTATCGCCCTTATCCCTTCTTCCGTGAGCATGCCGGGTCCGACCCCGACTCCTACCACAATCATAGTTTTTCTTCCCCTTTGTCCGGTTCAAGTTTTTTGAGTTTAATTCTCACTTTTGTTTCTCGCTCTTGCTGTCCATCAGGACAGACCCGTCCCTGTCAATTACAACGATTCTTGCGCCCTTTCCTTTTTCGACTGCCATTTCAAAGGCTTCTTTCAGGCGCTCGTGTTCCGGAGCCTTTTCAAGCATCTCAACAACGGTTGCATATCCGCTGTTCTCAAGCATCTCAGGGTTTCCCCATTTCAGGACAAGACCCGGAAGCCCGCAGATTATGACATCGCCTGAAGCGTTATCAAGCCCTTCCGAAATCCTGCTCCCGACCATAACAACGGTGTATTCAGGGAAGAGCATATGAGAATAACGCATTCCTATTCGGCCCGTAGTCAGAACCACTCTATCCGTGCAGCGGATAAGGTCTCCTTTCATCTCTCCCAGATGGTCGTTCCAGGGCTCAACAAAACCTGTGCTCCCGAGGACAGAAATCCCGCCTTCGACTCCTATCCTGCTGTTCAGAGTCTCTTTTCCTATCCTTTCCCCTTCAGGGATCGAAATCGTGACCTCAGCTCCCTGTAAACCCAGTTCCTCTACAGCTTCCTGCACTGCAGCCCTGATCTGTTCCATGGGTTTTGGGTTGATGGCCGGGTTGCCCTTCGAGACCTGGAGCCCGTCCCTTCTTACAACCCCTATGCCCTTTCCGCCGAAGATGCTGATCCCATCTGCCTCCCTGGCTTCGCCAACAAATTCAAGCCCCCGGGTAATATCGGATTCGTGGTCGTTAAGGATCTTCTTTACAACTGCACGCCCTGGAGAGGATTCGCTGACTTCAAGGTAGGCTCTCAGTCCTACCGGGGTGGGAACGGATACGCTGTCAACTGTTTTTTTAAGGGAAAGCACAGCGGCTTTTGCAGCGGCACTGGCTGTGGTTCCTGTGGTATATCCTCTCTTGAGTACGGACCCGTCACTCAGGACCACGATCATCCCGGACGCCACGTTTTTTTCAAGCTCTTCCCTGGGCAGCCCGGTACGGGCAATCCATTCTTCAGGGATCTTGAAATTGTTAACAGGATCTATCATGGAAGAATACTCGGAGGTTTTTTATTATAAATGTATTGACCTGAAAACCGGGAACTAATTGGAAGAGAAGAGCCTCAACAAAACACAACTGATTCTTATGAAATACCTAGGGGTTCCTATACAAACACGAACAAGAAGACTGACTTCTGGGAAAAGGTTACTGGACTCCGGGAAAAAGGTTACTGGATTATAGAGAACAGTCAGTGGATTATCGAAAAAGATCAATGGACAGTGTAAAATTCCCCGGACAATATAGAAAAGAGTGGCATCATTCCAGGAGTGGGGATTTTTTCGTTTTTCTGGAAGTTGGGGTTTGTTGGGGTTTGAATGGGGGGTACCATTCTTGTTGGGGTTTGGGGGGTTGGTGTGTGAAAAATAGCCTTGTGGAATGATGCCTATTTGATGTCAGTACTCGCCTGACACCTATCTTACATTTCAGTTATATTATATAAATCTATAGGGATATAAAGGTAAATGTTCAGTGAAAATCCTCTATATCTCTTCATAACCACTCACCAGTATTCTTTCTATGCGCTACGTCGAAAGATTGAGTTTTTTATAGGGGCGTCCACTCTCCTGAACAGCCCCCTTCCCCTGATTTTCTCAACTTTTTCTTTTTTCCGGGAATCCTATTCACTGAGTTCTTGCAAACATGCGGTCCAGTTCGCCTTTTGTAAAGGTTATCACTGTTGGTCTCCCGTGCGGGCAGGAATAAGGGTTTTCGGCTGCTTTGAGCTGTTCTATCAGCTCTTCCATCTGCCTTGAGTTGCAGGCTGCCCCTCCTTTGATTGCTGCCCTGCAGGCAAGGGTCTTGCTCACCTTTTCCGAGACCCCTGTATCTCTTTTGACCTTTCCTTCAGCCAGAAGGTCAGATATCACGTCATGGATTACGCTGGTATCCTCTAGCCGTCCGAAAACCTCAGGGACAAAGGTAACGACATAGGTATTGTCCCCGAATTCCGAGATCCCGAAGCCGTACTCCTCCAGATAAGGGATATACTCCTCCATGAGCACCTTTTCTTTCGGGGTGAGTTCTATCACTACAGGGGCGATCAATTCCTGCACCCTGGACTTTTTCGTTCTCAGGACCTGCTCATAAAGGATACGCTCATGGGCTGCATGCTGGTCGATTATTACAAGGTCTTCCCCTTTTTCGGCAAGGATGTACATCTTAGAGGTCTGGCCTATGACCCGCAGGTCTTCGAAAAGATCGGTGTTTGCTTTTTGCTTCGGCTTTTTACTTTGCCTCTCCCCTGCATTTATTCTTTCATTTACCTTTTCCCCCGTCTTCGCACTGATCAGTTCTCTTTCTTTCTCTCCTGTCTTCTTCTCTTCCTTTTCTCCTGCTTTCGTCTCTTCCTTTTCCCCTGTCTTTTTACTGATCAGTTCTCTTTCTTTCTCCCCTATCTTTTCCTCTTCTTTTTCTCCTGCTTTCTCCTCTTCCTTGTTACTGACCTGATCTCTTCCCCTCAGGACTTCCTGGACTCCTACCCTTTCTGCATCCAGGAGGCGCTCGGATTTCTTTAGCCTCCTCTCCGTATCCTTTATCGGGTAGGTATAAGCTTCGGATTTTTCTCTCAGGAGTCTACTGCCGCTTTCAGGAACCCTGGCTTCCTCTTGAACCTCTGCTTCCTTTCCAGTATCCCTTCCAGTTTCTTTTCCGGCTGCTTTCCCTATTTCCTCTGTTGCTCCCTTTTCCGACAGAGTTACAGGGGTTTCCGGGGCCTGAATTTTTCCTGAGGAACCTGAACCCTCGAAGGTTTTCTGAAACCTTCTTCCATCTTTTTCCCTTACCACGGGTGCAAGCCCGTGTTCCGAAAGGACCTTTTCAACTGCACGAATGACTGCATCCCCTACCTCCTTTTCCCGGCTGAAACGGACTTCGGCTTTGCGGGGGTGTACGTTTACGTCCACCTCTCCCGGATCGAGGGTAAGAGCAAGCACTGCCACAGGATAGCGGCCTTTAGGGATCTTTGTGTAATATCCTTCGCGGACAGATGTGCTGATAGCTCTTGAAGTGACAGGGCGTGTGTTTACGAAAACATAAAGCTGGTCGCTTCCTCCCCTGTGGGTTTCGGGTTTTGAGATATATCCCCGGAGTTCAAAGTCTTCTGTCCTGTACTCAAGGGGCAGCATTGAACGTGCCGTATCAGGGCCGAGCAGGTTGACCATGCTTTTCAAAAGGCCGCTTGAACCCGTATTTTTTATGATTGGCTTTCCTTCACTGAGCAGGGTAAAGGAAATTCCCGGATTTGCCAGGGCAAGCCTTGTAATGGTATCTGTGATATGGGCAAGTTCGGTGCGGTCGCTTTTCAGGTACTTGCGCCTTGCAGGTGTGTTATAAAAAAGGTCTTTTACGTGTATCGAGGTCCCCGGAGCCGTGCCTGCATCAGATGTTTCCTGCACCTTTCCTCCGTGGATGACCATTTTTGTGCCGGTAATCTCTTCCGGGGGACGGGTAATGATCTCTACCTTTGCAATGGCGGTAATTGAAGCAAGAGCTTCTCCCCTGAACCCCATTGTTGAGACCGTATCAAGGTCTTCGATCTTTGTGAGTTTGCTTGTTGCGTGTTTTTTGTATGAAAGGAGAGTATCGGCCCTGCTCATCCCGCAACCGTTGTCCCGGATAAGGATGGAATGTTTTCCCCCCTTTTCTACCTCGATGCGGATTTCCGTTGCTCCGGCATCGATTGAGTTGTCCACAAGTTCCTTTACCACGGATGCCGGGCGTTCTATTACCTCCCCGGCTGCGATTTTATTTATCGTGTCCCTGTCGAGAATCCGGATTTTATTACCCTGATTTTCTATCTGACTTTCCATCATCTCTTCCAGCTTTTCTTCAACCTGCTCCGTCATTTGTTTTTCACTTTTCCTTTCCTTTGCCCTTCATCTGCCTTTTATCCGCCCTTTCATCTGTTTTCCCTGATCCCTTGCTCTATCAAGGTGGGCAATCTCTTAGCCCATTTTTCTTTTTAACCAAGCAGTTTTTTCAGCTCATGGAGTTTGTTCATGGCTTCTATTGGCGTCATCTCATCCACGTTCAGCTTTTTCAGGGATGCTTCCACAGGGCTCAACCCCTTTGCTCTTTCCGGATTCCCATTGCCGCTTCCGGGGTCGAAAAGCATCATCTGGGTATAGCGTGCACTTGCTTTGCTTTTCCTCTTTTTCCCGTTTTCGCTATCCTCTGTTTCTTCAAACACGTTTTCCCTTTCAAGCTCCTTAAGGATCTCGTTTGCCCTTTCGATCACCTTTTCCGGGACTCCGGCAAGCCTTGCAACCTGGATCCCGTAACTTTTGTCTGTTGCTCCGGGGACGATTTTCCGCAGGAAAACTAACTCGTGGCCGTCTTCTTTTACTGCAATATGGTAGTTTTTGACCCGCTTTAATTTCTCTTCAAGGGCTGTAAGCTGGTGATAATGGGTCGCAAAAAGAGCCCTGACCCCAACCTTTCCCCTGTTGTGCAGGAACTCCACAACTGCTTTTGCGATGCTGTACCCATCATATGTGCTCGTCCCCCTGCCTATTTCGTCAAGCAGTACAAGACTTCGGGGACTTGCGTTATTCAGGATATTTGCAAGCTCCACCATCTCAACCATAAAAGTGCTCTGTCCGCTTGCAAGGTCGTCAAAAGCCCCTATCCTTGTAAAGACCTGGTCAATCATTCCTATGGATGTGTGGGATGCCGGAACAAAGGAGCCTGCCTGAGCCATAATTGCAATAAGGGCGGTCTGGCGCATGTAGGTGGACTTTCCTGCCATATTCGGGCCTGTAACAAGCAAAAACTGGTTCTCCTTGCAGTCCATTTCGGTATCATTGGGTACAAAGCCTCCTGATACGGTACTTTCGACTACTGGATGCCGCCCGTCCCTGATAAGGATCCTGCAGTCTTCGGTGAGCTGCGGCCTTGTATAGTTGTTGTTTTCTGCAACTTCGGCAAGGTCTGCAAGGACATCAAGGGTGCCCAGTCTTTCTGCTGTTTCCTGGAGTTCTCTTGAATGCGCTGAAAGGGCCTGTGTGAGTTCAGTGAAGATTTCGTATTCCAGAGCCACTGCCTTTTCGTTTGCTGTCAGAATCAGGCTTTCTTTTTCTTTAAGCTCGGGGGTAAAGAAACGCTCGGCATTTGACATAGTCTGTTTTCTTATATAGTCCTCAGGCACCTGGCTGCTGTTTGCATTGGTAACCTCGATATAATAACCAAAGACCTTATTGTATCCGACTTTCAGGGACTTGATCCCGCTTCTCTCTTTTTCCTTCTGCTGAAAAGCTGCAATCCACTGTTTGCTGTTGCTTGCAATATCCCGGAGCTCGTCAAGTTCCGGACTGTACCCGGACTTTATCATTCCGCCATCCCGAACGGTTACAGGAGGCTCTTCAACAATTGCTTTTTCAATCATCTCAGCCAGGTTTTCCAGTTCCGAAAAGGCTGCAAGCCCTTCTGCAATCTCTTTTAATATTTCTGGCCCGGCTTTTTCCAGCAGGCAGTCCCGGATAGAAGGTACGACGTCCATGGACTTTTTCAGGGCTACGAGGTCCCTTGCGCTGGCATTTCCGTATACTATCCTTCCTACCAGGCGTTCGATGTCTCTTACGTCTGAGAGCCAGTCCCTTATATCGTAGCGGAGCAGAGAGTCTTCTGCCAGTTCTTCTACGGCATCCAGCCTGTGGTTTATATTTTCTACGGAAAGAAGGGGCTTTAAAAGCCATTTTTTCAGGATACGGCTTCCCATAGGTGTCCGTGTGCAGTTCAGGGTCCGATAGAGGGAGTTTTCGTCTCCCCCCTCCCTCACGTTTTTCACGATTTCGAGGTTGCGCAGGGTAATCGAATCCAGGACCATGAACTCGGTGTTTGAGTAGGTCCTGAGGGTATTGATATGGGCAAGGTCCCTCATCTGGGTAGTTTTTGCATACTCAAGGGCAGCCCAGGCGGAGTAAACTGCAAACTCCAGCTTTTCGCAGCCCATGCCCTCGAGGGTTGCGACCCCGAAATGGCTTTTCAGGTTTTCTCCGGCTTCCTCGGGTCCGAAAATCTCGGGAGCAAATTCCTGCACAATTGTCTGGTCCTTTAACCTGGCTACAAGTTCCGGATTCCCGTACAGGGACGGGGGCAGGATGCATTCTGCAGGGTGCATACGGGCAAGTTCGCTGAGGAGCTTTTCAAAGCTTTCCGAGTCTGTAAACTGGGTTGTAAGGAACTCCCCTGTCGAAATGTCGAGGAAGGAGATCCCGAATTCCATTTCTTTTTCTCCGCTTTCTCCACTTTTTCCGGATTTTCCTATCTCCCTTCCTGCAACTGCCATGAGGTAATTGTTTGAGGCATCCGAAAACATGGAAGAATCTATTGCTGTTCCCGGGGTTACCACCCTTACAACTCCCCGCTTTACAACCCCTTTTGCCTGCTTCGGGTCTTCGAGCTGTTCACAGATGGCTACCTTGTACCCCTTATTTATTAGCCTAGGCAGGTAGGTGTCAATGGCATGGTAGGGAATTCCTGCAAGCGGCATTTTCTCCCCTGTTTTGTCTTTCCCCCGTGCAGTCAGGGTAATTCCAAGTTCTTTCGCAATGGTTTTTGCGTCTTCCCCAAAGGATTCGTAGAAGTCTCCCATCCTGAAGAAGATAAGGGCGTCAGGGTATGCCTGCTTGGCTTCGTAGTACTGACGCATTGCAGGGGTCATCATTTCTGTCATTTTTCAACTCACTGTAAGCCTTGAATCGTTAATATCTACAGTTAATATCTAAATCTGGAACGGGGATATATGAATAAGCGGCTGTTTCAGCTAAGCAGCATGGTTCTTTTCCGCATGTCAGTTTGAGTCATTTTGAATATCATTTTGAATATCATTTTGAATATCATTTTGAACATCATTTTGAATATCAGGTTAAAATACTATGTCTTTATCTTGAATCATGCTTCTTATATATAATTTAACAATTCGGTATTGTAAGCCTTATTAAAGGAGGAATTGCCCTGAACCGGGAAAAATTAGTTGAAGTCTGTCCTGTCTGCGGGAATGCGGATATCTATTATGAGGTTGGCGGGTATGCAGGTGCGGTCTACCACTGCAAGGAATGCGGGTATATCGGAGCTTTCGTTGTTGAGGCTAATGAGGAAATGATTGAGAAAATCAAGGAGAAGTATAAGCGGGAAAAGGGGAAGGAAGATAAATTACACTAATTCTATATTTTTTGGGGTGGGGTTAATCGGCTGATATTGTTCCGGGGTAACCTTACTCGCATCTTCAACTTCCCTATCCTTTCGCCCTTTGTATGCAGCAGATCATAACTTGCCTGTATCCGAGTTTTCAAGTCCTCTTTTCTGTTTAGGAAAGGCCGCCTGCTTCGCAGTTGTTGAGAGCCCGGGGCCCAAAAAACAAATTCAAAAACGTGGTCACAGCCCTTTAACTATAAGCTCAAAAACGATGAAAGGGGCTGAAAATAGGAATTACGCAGCAAATCAGATATTTTAAAAACGTGTAATGAAAAATCCAATAAAACATGTAAAAAAGTCTAAGGTTGAATAAGAGTTTGGTGGGGCCGCTGAGATTCGAACTCAGGTCGCAAGACCCCCAGCCTTGCAGGATGGACCAAGCTACCCTACGGCCCCGCAGAGTAATTATGCTTTTCAGACGGCAACGGTCCTATGCTTGCTTGCCATCATCCAACTATTGTAATCAAACATGTAGTATAAATGTATATCGGTTGGGGGGCGCCAGCAGGGGATGTTCTTTAATTTTTTTATTTGTTCGGATCTCCGGATTTTGGCTTCAGGGTTTCTGAAATTCGGATTCGGGAAGCTTACTCAGGATACTTTTTGCCCGCAGAACCCTCTGGATGATGGTGATGTGGGAGAAGATGGCTATTAGCACAAGAGCCCAGCCAAGAAGGCCTAAAAGGGCGCCTAAAGCCAGGATGAGCATCCTTTCAGTGCGTTCGGCAATTCCTATAGACAGCTTCCGGCAGCCTGCGGACTCTGCCCGGGCGCGGGTGTAGCTCACCAGAAAAGAACCTATAAGGGCAAAGCCAGCCCAGAGCCAGACTTCTATCCCGAGGACGGGGGTAAAGCCAAGTCTGCCGTAAATCGCCCCGGCCATTATTCCAAGAAACATCAGCCCGTCGGAATAGCGGTCGCAGACCGAGTCCAGCACTCCTCCGAAAGGAGTGGTCCTGCCTTTTGCTCTTGCGACTCCGCCGTCAAGGATATCAAAAACCCCGCTGAGGAGAATCAGGAGCCCTCCTTCAAAAGGTTTGCCAAGGGCGAATGCAGCTCCTGCAGCCACGCTTACTGCAAAACCCAGCAGGGTAAGGGTGTTTGGGGAGAGGGGTATTGAACGGGCAAACGGAATTACCAGCTTTCTTGTGCTGTTTTTCAGGTCTTCGAATATTTCAATCCCTTCCTTTTATCTGGTTATTCCTTTTATCTGACTATTCCTTTTTATCTGGCTATTCCTTTTATCTGACTATTAATAGTGCATATCTGGATATTAGTCTTATCCTTTTTCTAAATATTTTGGGCTTCAGGGATGGAATTCTCCTGAAAGAGGTTTTAAGGACCGCTAGGTTTTAAGGATCGCTATATTTTTAGGATCGCTATAATAATGAAGTCGCATGAGTTTAAAATGATGTGGAGTTAAAATATGAATATAGTGGAAAAACACAGGGAAAAATGTACGCAATGCGGACAGTGCCTTGAGGTCTGCCCTCGATATGATGATCTCAGTTTGCTTGACCTACTTTACGGGTATCTGGACGAGACTACTGGAATTGATCCTGCTTCCCTGCTGCGCTGCCTGACCTGCGGGCTTTGTGCCGAAGCCTGTCCCGAAGGGCTTGGGCTCAAGATGCTTATTTCTCCTGCCCGGCAGAAATGGGTAAGTGAAAACGGCCTCACGGACAGGCAGACTATGGCGGACCCTGAGGCTGAAAATAATATCTTCAAAAAGGTTGGTGAAATGGATGAGATTCCTGCGTACATAGACAGTCCTGGCCCTGTCGTGTATTTCCCGGGATGCGCCGGCACCTATATTAACAAAAATATGGCACAGGCTGTTGTTGTCCTTCTGGAAAAGGCGGGGGTCGATTACACTGTCCTGAGCGGGCTTGAATACTGCTGCGGCGCAGTATCTGCAGGTGCCGGAAACCCGGGTCCCATCCGCAGGCATGGGCAGCAAAATATCGATGAGGTCAGGAAAAGAGGGGCAAAAATCCTTCTTACATCTTGCCCCGGCTGCTTTAAGGCTTTTAAGGAAATCTATCCAAAAATGTTCGGGGAAATGGACTTTGAGGTGTTACATGTCTCTCAGTACCTGGAACGCCTTTTAAAAGAAGGTAAACTTACTCCGGAAACAACCCTCAAACACAGGGTATTTTACCACGACCCCTGTCATCTGACTCGGGGCATGGGCGTCTACAGGGAAGCAAGAAACGTGCTTGAAAATATCCCCGGCACCAAGCTTGCAAATAAAACTCCTGAAGGTTCGGCTTGCTGCGGTTTTGGTGGAGGCGTAAGGGTCAATTATCCCTCCGAGTCTATTTCTGTAGCTTCTGATCGTTTTCGGGCTGCCAAAAAACTGGGCTGCGGCATAATTATAACCAACTGCGGGGGCTGTATGCAGAACCTTGTCGAAGCCGGAAAGGATGAGAAAATAAAGATCTTTGACCTCGCCGAATACCTTTCCCTTGCTTGTGGAGTAAACATACCACGGGAAGATCAGAAACTGCTTGAGCTTGTAAACAGAGCTTACAGCTTATGTATTTCTGGTTATAAAGAACCAGATTTATCATAAATTCTCTTTGTGATTCCCTCTATAACTCTTCCGTTTCTATTTTTCTCTTCATTTTTTATTTTTTCGCCTTACCTTCTATTTTATCCTCTTCATTTCTTGCACTTCACGTCTCAGGTTATTCTTTTTTCCATCGTCCCACTTTCTCCCATTTCTTATTTTATGTTCAGAATGTTTTATTCTATGTTCAGAATGTTTTTTTCTCCGGGGCTGCTAGCATTTTAGATATCTATTCTTTTCCTGTGGGCACGAAATTGTAACGAAATTCTGACTCAGAAAAATATGTGATATATAATATTTTCTCTTTTTTCCTGTTTTCTGACCTGAATTCCATTCTGACTCCGGAAAAGAGAAAAAACGATGTTCTAAAAAAGAATTAATTGATCGTCAATCAACTATTTAACTTAAAGTTTTGATGCTAAACAGCATCAGTATCCTTAATACATTCTTGTGCTCTGCATACTGAATTATTGTACTTTTTTAATATTTTTTCAGATTTCTTCCCTATTTACTTTACTTTTCCTTCTCTCACGTCCCCCCAAAAGTCCATTTTCTATGTTTCATATTTATATTTTTCGTTTGATCTTCTCGGATTCTCTCCCAAATACTTCCTCCAAAATGTTTTAACCAAAACTTATTTATATAACTCTCATTTTTGGCATGTATTTTTCAACAAAATATTTATACCAGTAAATTGAACTTTATTCTGGAGACATTTGTAAAGATGAGTACACAGACGGGATTTAAAATGGCACCAAAAATACTCCCTCTGCTAAACTACTCATGAACCCCAATCAGGACAATCATGAATCCTTCATGATTTCGCAGTTTTGCTTGTGGTAATCATGGTTTCCCACCCATGGTGATCATGAGTTACTTCTCGTGCATCTCATGACTCATAGAGCTTGAGCTTGCATCCCAAATTATCATGATTATTCATGTTAATTTCGGGTCGAGACGTCTCCATAGTTCAAAAATTAAAACGGAGGATGCAACATTAGCCAAGAAGAATTACTTCAGGAACTTGCAGGCGCTGTAATCACCTGTAAAAAGGATGCAGTACTCGCTGCCGTTGAAAAGGCAAAAGGAGAACTGGACCCCGCACTAATTATTGAAAAAGGGCTTGCCGCAGGCATGAATGAAGTGGGTGTCCTCTTTGAGAGAGGCAAACTTTTCTTACCCCACGTTATGATGGCTGCCGACGCAATGACCGCCGGAGTCGCAGCTCTTAAGGACCTTATGCCTGAAGGCGCTTCCAGCGCAAAAGTGGCCGTCATTGTGAACGGTACTGTAGAAGGCGACGTCCATGACATCGGCAAATCCATCGTGTCCACAATGCTCCAGTCTGCTGGTTTTGAAGTGCACGACATCGGCCGCGATGTTCCTGTCATGAACTTTATCCAGAAGGCAAAGGAAGTCAATGCTGATATGATCGGGCTTTCTGCTCTTATGACCACAACTCTTCCTGGACAGAAACAAGTTATCGAACTCCTCAAGGAAGAAGGTATGAGAGAAAAAGTAAAGGTCATGATCGGAGGCGCACCCGCAACCCAGGCATGGGCTGACAAGATCGGTGCAGACTGTTACGCAGAAAACGCAAGTGAAGCCGTTGCTAAGGCAAAAGAACTGCTCGTTTAAATCTTTTTTATTCGGAGGTTACAAAATGGCAAAATGTAATGCAGTTGCAGGATTCAACGCACTTAACGGTGTGGAATTAAACCTTTTTACGAACGACGAACTTAAGGCAATTCACTACGCCTCAATGGAAATCCTGATGGACCCCGGTGTCCAGGTCTCTGACCCGGAAGCCAGGCAGATCTTCAAGGAAAATGGCTGTGAAGTTGACGAAAAGACTCAGATTGTAAAGATCCCTGAATATCTCGTAAGAAGAGCTCTTCAGCTCGCTCCCTCCAGGTTTGTCCTCTGGGGCCGCGACAAGAAGCACAACACTGTACAGGAATCCGGCGGAAAGGTTCACTGGACCTGCTTCGGTACCGGTGTAAAGGTTTGCAAGTATCAGGATGGCAAGTACGTAACCGTTGACTCTGTTGAGCAGGACATTGCAGACATTGCAAAGCTCTGTGACTGGGCAGAAAACATCGACTACTTCTCTCTCCCGGTCTCTGCAAGGGATATTGCAGGCCAGGGTGCCCAGGACGTTCACGAGACCTTCACCCCTCTTACTAACACCGCAAAACACTTCCACCACATTGACCCAGTCGGCGAAAACGTCGAATACTACTGGGACATCGCAAAGGCCTACTACGGCGGCGACGAAGAAGAAACAAGGAAAAAGCCTCTTTTCTCCATGCTGCTCTGCCCAACCAGCCCACTCGAGCTCAGTGTCAACGCTTGCCAGGTCATCATTAAGGGTGCCCGCCTCGGTATCCCTGTAAACGTTCTGAGTATGGCAATGTCCGGTGGTTCTGCTCCTGTATACCTTGCAGGAACCCTTGTTACCCACAACGCCGAAGTACTCTCAGGTATCACTCTCGCTCAGCTCACAGTACCCGGAACCAAAGTCTGGTACGGAAGTTCCACCACCACCTTCGACCTGAAGAAGGGTACTGCGCCCGTCGGATCTCCCGAACTCGGCCTGATCAGCGCATCCGTCGCAAAGCTCGCCCAGTTCTATGGCCTCCCCGCATTCGTGGCAGGCACCTAGTCTGATGCAAAGGTCCCGGACGACCAAGCTGGACACGAGAAAACCATGACCTGCCTCCTTCCCTCCCTCGCAGGGGCAAACACCCTCTACGGCGCCGGGATGCTTGAGCTTGGTATGACTTTCTCCATGGAACAGCTCGTTATTGACAACGATATCATCAAGATGACCAAGAAGGCCCTTCTGGGAGTCCCTGTCACTGAGGAAACACTCGCAGTAGAGTCTATCCAGAAAGTAGGCATCGGAAACAACTTCCTCGCCCTCAAACAGACCAGGCAGCTTGTGAACTACCCCTCCGACCCAATGCTCATCGACAGGCGCATGTTCGGTGACTGGGCAGCAGCCGGTTCAAAGGACCTTGCAACCGCTGCACACGAAAAGGTCGTAGACGTTCTCAAGAACCACGTAGTTAAACCAATCGACGCAGACCTCCTCAAGGACATGAAGGCAGTTGTCGACAGGGCTGACAAGGCTTTCAGAGGCATGTAATTACAATATCAGGATATTCAGGAGATCTAAAAATGGCAAGCACAGAAGCAATCATTGCAAAAGCAAAAGACGCAATCACCGATTTTGACGACGAACTCGCAGCAGAAGTTGCAGAAGAAGCTCTTGCAGCAGGGATTGACCCTGTAGAGCTCATTGAGAAGGGCTTTACCGCAGGCATGCTGGAAGTAGGAGAACAGTTCGAACAGGGCACTCTCTTCCTCCCCCATGTACTTGCAGCCGCCGAGGCAATGAACGCAGGTATTGAAGTCATCAAGCCGGAAATGGACAGGCGTAAATCCCAGACTGCAAACCTTGGAACCGTTGTAATCGGAACCATCGAAGGTGACATCCACTCCATTGGAAAGGACATCGTTGCCTCCATGCTCAACATTGCAGGCTTCAAAGTTGTGGACCTCGGAAGAGACGTCCCAATCAGTGCCTTTGTTGAAAAGGTAAAGGAACTCAAACCCCAGATTGTTGCATCCTCCGCTCTTATGACCACCACCATGGTCAACCAGATCCAGATCGAAGAACAGCTCAAAGAAGCAGGTGTTCGCGACCAGGTAAAGACCATGGTCGGTGGAGCTCCATGCACACAGGACTGGGCAGACAAGATTGGCGCAGACATCTACGGTGAAAGTGCCACCGATGTCGTCAGTAAGGTAAAAGCAGCCTTACTCTAAAAGCTCAATAAGCAGAAAATGCAGAAGATCTAATCGAATGCATTTTCTGCCCAATTTTATTTTGTACAGTTTTTGCGAAACCGATAGCTGAGGGTATAAACAAAAAAATTCTTTCATATCTGGTCATACTCACGAGCTACATTAACCATAGAAAGGACTGCGTAGAAGCCTGCTCAGTGTTTAGACTACGGCAATACTAAGGCAAACTTCAAAGCTGCTGATAATTGTTTAAAATGGCAACTTAAGGCAATTGTCAAAAAGCCTGATAACTGCAGTAAAACGGGATAAAAATGGCAATTATAACTGTAGTTAATTATATTTGTAGTACGCCGAAAACTGTAGTCTCTACATTAAATCTAAAAGTTAATCTAGTTCCCTTAAATATAAATGCCCTTAGATAAGGGTTCGCAAGCTGTACTTTCAGACTGTGGAATAGGGTTGGGACGGACTCATACCCTGAGGGAATTCCATAGTGCTTCTGAAAAATGGAGGGATTTTCCGTGGATTTAAAATCTTTAAAAAAACAGGAAAGCAAAAGAAAAATCAGTAAAGGGTACATGTGGGCCCTTTTCTGTGCTGTATTCTGGGGTATCTGGTATCTTCCAGGGACTGTTGTGTGGGTGCTTAACCCATTCGATGAGATGTACAGCGCTATTGCCGAAACCGGAGGAGACGGCTCAGCTCTTATTGTAACTGCCGTGCTGATTACGGCTTTTAATGCACTTACGGTCATGCTAGCGCTCATGCTCTGGAATGGAGTGCTTGGTAAATACGGGGAACTTGTCCGGACAATGAAAGAATTCAACCCGTGTTCCAAGTGGTTCTTCCTTGCCTCGATTTTCGGAGGCCCTATGGCAATTCTCGGTTCGTTCATTGCTATGGGCTTTATAGGCGGAGCATTTGCAGCTGTTGCAGCTCTTCTTTACCCTGTGGTGGGCTCTGTTCTTGCTTACTACTGGTACGGGGAAAAGATCTCCAAGAGAGCGGCAATCGGTATAGGAGTCATCATTTTAGGAGGCATCACGATCTTCGGAGGCGGGCTTCTGACTGAGCTTTCCTCAGGCAACGTCCAGTGGATCGGATATCTTGGAGGTTTGATGGCTGCTGCCGGCTGGGGCATTGAAGGTGCAATCGCAGGAAAAGGTCTCGACATTTCCGAGCCGGACGTGGGGCTGACCCTCAGGTTCCTAGGAGAAAACATTATCTGGTGGATCATTGTTGTTCCAGTGCTTGCAATTCTCGGTTACCCGATGTATTCCTTTGCACTCCAGGCCTTTGAACCCCTGACCATGCTGGTCTTGATTTTCGCAGGGATTACCTTTGGTTTCTGTTATGTCTGCTGGTACAAGTCCTTCCCGCTTATCGGAGTCGGAAGAGGGCAGGGTATTGGAAACCTCTACGGTCTGTTTGCTATCATCTTCATTTTCCTCTTCTTCGGAGATGTCCCGCAGTGGTCTATCCTTGTCGGAGGCACTCTCTGTGTTATTGGTAGTTTCGCTATGATTACGGAAGACACAAGTGCGCTTGAAACTCTGAGAGGTGAGTGAAGTGAGTGGAAACCGGCCTATAAAATTCAGGATTCTGGAGATTTTACTGGATGGGAAAGAACGATGGAACTATGAAATCGTTTCAAAGATCCAGGAAGAGTACGACATGAGGAGCAATTTCCACAGGGACAGCATCAATTTCGACATCCTCGAACTGGCATCCGGAGGGATGCTGAAGGACGTGGAGCAGAAGGTCGATGAAGATGGGATCTACAAGAAAGGTTTCCTCCTGCACAGGTACGTGATCACCGACTTCGGAAAAACCCGTGGCTCTGATGCCTGCCTGAGATATGTGTAATCTTTAACGGAGGTTAAAACATGACACAAACAGCAGCTGCTCTGGAAGCTTACAATGCGTACTGGGCAAACTCCTTCATCCCCGCCGGGGACATTATGTGGATGGTTCTCATCCTGGTCCTGGCATCAATTGCCCTCTGGCAGGCAAGGACCTTCGTGTCCAAGTTCTGAACCCCATAGAATACAGCTTTCCATATCTAATATTGAATACACAATAAATTGGTGATATAAATGGCAACTGAATATGCTTTGAGGATGGGAGACGGTAAACGTATCTTCCTTACCAAAGAAAAGATTGTTGAGGAAATTGAGGCAGGTACGGCTAACGCCGCTGACCTCGGTGAGATTCCTGTCCTCAGTGGTAATGAACTTGAAAAGCTTGCAGAAATTCTGATGATGCCCGGAAAGGCAGTCAGTGTTGAGCAGGGCATGGAAGTTCCTGTAACCCACGATATCGGTACCCTCAGGCTTGACGGGGACCAGGGCAACAGTGGTGTTGGTATTCCTTCCAGCCGTCTTGTCGGCTGCATGATGCACGAGAGGGCCTTTGGTGCCGACACCATGGAACTCGGTCACATCGACTACAGCTACAAACCTGTAAAGCCCGTGGTTTCAAACGAGTGTCAGGCAATGGAAGTCTGCCAGCAGAACATGGTCATCCCTCTCTTCTATGGCGCAATGCCGAACATGGGGCTGTACTATACTCCTGACGGACCCTTCGAGAACCCCGGAGACCTCATGAAAGCTTTCAAGATTCAGGAAGCCTGGGACTCTATGGAACATGCCGCAGAGCACCTCTCCAGGGACACCGTATGGGTTATGCAGAAAATCTTTGCCTCCGGGGCAGACGGTGTGAACTTTGACACCACCGGTGCAGCCGGTGACGCAGACATGTATGGAACCCTCCACGCAATCGAAGCTCTCAGGAAGGAATTCCCGAACATGTACATCGAAGCCGGGATGGCCGGGGAATGTGTACTCGGTATGCACGGCAACCTGCAGTACGACGGTACAACCCTCGCAGGCCTCTGGCCACACCAGCAGGCACCCCTGATCGCA
>NZ_JJOV01000051.1:26422-36682 GCF_000979385.1 Methanosarcina sp. 2.H.A.1B.4 | reverse complement strand
GACCAGACCAATCTCCTTGCTTTGAATGCCGCAATTGAAGCTGCAAGAGCCGGTGAATACGGCCGGGGATTTGCCGTTGTTGCTGATGAGGTCCGAAAACTTGCTGCTGATTCGAGGAAGAGCACTGATGAGATAAATGAGATTGTTACAAACGTCCAGAAAGAGACCAAAAAAGTGACGGAAGCTATTAACACTGCAGACGGTCAGGCTAAAACAGGAAGCAAGAACATTAAACAGGCTTTGAATAAGAGTCAGGAAATTGCCACTGCAGTTGCCACTATCAACTCTATGCTCATCGAACTGGATAGTCTGTCAGAAGAAGGTCTGGATAAAATCGAAAATATTGAGAAAAGCATCAGTGAGACCGCATCTACTGCTGAAGAGAATGCCGCAAGCAGTGAAGAAACTTCTGCTGCTATCGAGGAACAGACAGCTGCCATGCAGCAGGTAAGTACTTCGGTACAGAATGTTAGCGAGCTTGCTCAGAAAACAGTCAATGTTCTCTTAGAAAACTTTAAAGTGTCGGGAGAACCGAAAACCAGTCAAACATCCTCTAAGAAGCCTCAAAATTTCGATAGAATGGGAAATTTAAAGAGACACTGAACAGTCTGATCCAGATCTGTTCGAATCCGGAGCTAATTGAATCCAGTCAATTTCAATTAGCTCCATTTTTCAGGTGATGTACATGAGCTATCATAGTCAAACTGTAAATGTGGATAATACGATTCAAGTAATTGTCTTCAACCTCGGCGAAGAAATATATGGAGTTGAAATTTCCCAGATAAAGGAGATTATTCTGCCAACTCAAATTACTCGAATTCCAAACGTACCTGATTTTGTAGAAGGGATCTTAAATCTCAGGGGTCAAATTGCAGTCATTATCAATCTCAGAAAAAGGCTTGGGAAAGAACCGAAAAAGAACGATGAAAATACCCGGATTATTGTTATTGAATACGATAATGCTACCATAGGGATGATGGTTGACAGCGTTAGCGAAGTCAAATATCTGTCCTCCAAAAATATCGAAGAAATTCCCAGGTTTTTAGCTTTAACTGATGAATCAAAGTTTTTAAAGGGGGTTGGGAAACTTGAGGATGGACTTCTAACCTTAATGGACCTTAAAGAGTTATTCAGTGAAGAAGAACTGAATGAAATTAATGGATGAATGATAAAGTCCACCTTCGAATTCCTGTGAAAATTTCTGCTGTGTGGTGGACGGATGCATAATTTGTAGTAATCGATAGCAGCTTGATCATAGGTAAGCAAAAGATTCCCTTTGGGGAAATAGAAGATCTGGAATATATTGATGTGGATAGGGTTAGCGACATCCGGATTAAAAATGGTTTATCAATAACCCTACTCCTCAAAATATTCATCATCGGGTGTTCAGATCTGTTGTATTTAATCTGGCATTGTCAGATTAATTTATTTTTGAATATCCGCATTCTTCTCATTCACTATCCTCTTCATCAATTTTAATTATTTTTTGATTTTTTTCTTTTGCGGATAAACTGAAGTGGTAGGTTTGTTTTTTCCTCAAGCCGTGAAAAAATTGATCAATCATTGTCTGAAATGCCCGTGGTATGAAAAATTTTTGTGATCACCTATAAACTTATATACTTATTATATTTATTATTATAGTCGATATATAAACAATTAGGCGATTTGTAAAAATATGGCGTCAATTGATTATGATTTTGATATAATTAAGTGCCGTTAACAAGTTAAATATTTGCCGATATGTGTCGGTTCAGAAGTAAAAGAGATAAGCTGGCGTCATTGTCAGTATAAAACGCTATCAGAAAATCTATCGACATTATAAAAAGTTTGACGAATTTGTAACCCAGATTGAAAAGTTCTTTGAAAATATTGATCAGTATAACTCCAAATTGAAACAATTGTTGACACTAATATTCGAAATAATCTTGCCAGGTGAGTAAATCAGGTTACTGATTTGAGAGCTTCTGTATTCTATATGTTAAATTAAGCTCAAAATTCCTCCGGTTTAGGGAGTTAATTAATATGGTATTTAAAGAAGACGAAAAAATTCAGCTTGAAATGCTCAGGTCCTTTGTTGAAAGAATTTCAACAGGTGAAAAATTAGAGAAAATAAGCGGGAACTTCAAAGGAGATACCAAAAAAACTGTTGATCTAATCAACCGCAGCACTGAAAATATTACAGGCATTTTGGATGAAATTCATACCGTTTCAAAGGTAGGTGCAGAAGGCCGGCTCGATACACGTGCTGATGACTCTAAGTATCCCGGAGGATGGGGCACAATTCTTAAAGAGGTGAATAATACTCTTGATGCTGTAATTGGTCCTCTTAATGTTGCTGCCGAATATATTGAACGCATCAGCCGCGGTGATATTCCGGAGCCTATTACTGAAAACTACAAAGGAGATTTCAACGAGATCAAGAATAACCTGAACACCTGTATTGTTGCTGTAAATAATCTCGTTGAAGATGCTGTCGTACTTTCAGAAGCAGGTGCTTCCGGACGACTGGATTCACGTGCAGATGCTACCAGGCATGAAGGCGATTTCCGCAAGATTGTAAGTGGAGTGAATTCTACTCTTGATACCGTTGTTGGGCTTATTGACCATATGAGCCTCCCGGTGATGACAATAGATACATCATTTAATATTCTCTATATGAATGTAACAGGGTCAAAACTTTTAGGTTCAACAAAAAAAGAATTGATCGGTAAGAAATGTTTTTCACAATTCAAGACCGGCGATTGCCAGACCCAAAATTGTGCCTGTGCTCAGGCAATGGAAATAATTTCTGAAGTGACTAGTCAGACCCGGGCTAAGCCAATGGGAAAAGAACTTGAAATCTCCTATACCAGCATTCCAATTAAAAACCAAAAGGGAGAGGTCACCGGTGCTTTTGAATTTGTTCAGGATCAAACTGCTTCAATAAAACTTACAAATTATCTCAATAGTGAAATTGAGAAACTTGGAACTAATCTGGACAAACTGAGCAATGGCGATACAGATCTTCATTTTGACGTATCAAAGCCCGATGAATATACCATTGACGCTCATAAAAATTTTGTACTAATTAATGAAAAGCTTGCCCAGGTCAATTCTACGATCAAGAATCTTGTTTCTGATTCAGGAATGCTTGTTGATGCTGCTATTGGTGGAAAACTTGATACCCGTGCAGATGCTAGCCGTCATGAAGGTGATTTCCGAAAAATTGTGGACGGAATGAATACTACCCTTGATACCCTTGTTGGGTATATTGACCGTATGCCTTTGCCGTTGCAGGCAACCGATAAATCATTTAATATTCTCTATATGAATGAAACCGGAGCAAAACTTTTAGGTTCAACAAAAAAAGAATTAATCGGCAAGAAATGTTATTCACTATTCAATACAGGCGATTGTCATACTCCAAATTGTCCCTCTGCCAGGGCAATGGATACAGTTTCTGAGGCAACCAGCCGGACCCTGGCTAAACCCCTGGGAAAAGAACTTGAGATTTCAACTGCCAGCATTCCAATTATGAATCAAAAGGGAGAGGTCACCGGCGCTTTTGAATTTGTTCAGGACCAGACCGCTGTGACAAGAGTTACAAATTATCTCAATAGTGAAGTTGATAAACTTGGGGCAAATCTGGACAAACTGAGCAATGGCGATACAGATCTTCATATTGACGTATCAAAGGCCGATGAATATACCATTGATGCTCATAAAAATTTTGTACTAATTAATGAAAAGCTTGCCCAGGTCAATTCTACTATCAAGAATCTTGTTGAAGATACAAGAATGCTCTCTGACGCTGCAGTAAACGGAGCACTCGATACTCGGGCAGACGCCTCTCAGCATCCGGGAGACTTCCGAAAGATCGTTGAAGGAGTTAATGATACTCTTGATGCTGTTATGGGTCCTTTGAATGTTGCTGCCGAATATGTTGAACGCATCAGCCGTGGTGATATTCCTGAGCCAATTACGGACAACTACAAAGGTGATTTCAACGAGATCAAGAATAACCTGAATACCTGTATTGTTGCTGTAAACGATCTTGTTTCTGATGCAGGATTGCTGGTTGATGCTGCTACTGGAGGAAAACTTGACACAAGAGCAGACGCTAGCCGTCATGAAGGTGATTTCCGAAAAATTATGGAGGGGGTCAATGAAACCCTTGATACCCTTGTTGGGTATATTGACCGTATGCCTCTGACGTTGCAGGCAATCGATAAATCGTTTAATGTTCTCTATATGAATGAAACTGGAGCAAAACTTTTAGGCTCAACTAAAAAAGAATTAGTCGGCAAGAAATGTCATTCGCTATTCAATACAGGCGATTGCCATACTCCAAATTGTCCCTGTGCCCGAGCAATGGAATCAGTTTCTGAGACGACCAGCAGGACCCAGACCAAACCACTGGATAAAGAATATGAAATCTCAACTGCCGGCATTCCCATTCTGAATCAGAAGGGAGAAGTCACCGGTGCATTTGAATTTGTTCAGGATCAGACTGCCGTAGTAAGAGTTGCAAATTATCTCAATAGTGAAGTTGGGAAACTTGGGAATAATCTGGACAAGCTGAGTAATGGTAACACGGATCTTCATATTGACGTCTCAAAGGCCGATGAATATACCATTGATGCTCATAAAAATTTTGTACTAATTAATGAAAAGCTTGCCCAGGTCAATTCTACTATCAAGAATCTTGTTGAAGATACGGAAATGCTCTCTGAAGCTGCAATAAAAGGAGCACTCGATACTCGGGCAGACGCCTCTCAGCATCCGGGAGATTTCAGAAAGATTGTGGAAGGAATCAATGATACTCTTGATGCCGTTATTGGCCCTCTGAATGTTGCTGCCGAATATGTTGAACGTATCAGCCGTGGTGATATTCCTGAGCTGATTAAGGAGAACTATAACGGTGACTTCAACGAGATCAAGAATAACCTGAATACCTGTATCGTCGCCGTAAATAACCTTGTAGAAGATGCTGTCATGCTTTCAAATGCTGGTATTGCAGGCCAGCTTGATACCCGTGCAGATGTTAGCCGTCATGAAGGTGATTTCCGTAAGGTTGTAGGCGGTGTTAATAATACTCTTGATGCCGTTATTGGTCCTCTGAATGAAGCAATAAGAGTTTCAAATGAATTTTCGGATGGAAACTTTAGAGCCCGGCTTGATGAAAAACTTCATGTTGAGGGGGATTTCGTAAATTTCAAGGATGTTCTTAATAACATTGGAATTTCTGTGAGTGAAGTTATAGAATCTACAAAATCTGTCACCATGCAGGTTGTAGAATGTAGCGATGAAGCCAGCAGAGGTGCCGATGAGGTTGCAAAGGCGTCAGAAGGCGTTGCAATATCCAGTCAGAAGAGTTCTGAACTGACCAGAGAGCTTCTCTATAAAATAGAGGGCATCAATAGAGAGATAGTCGATCTGTCAGCATCCACTGAAAAGATTGCAGGTAAATCAAAGGTGATTCTCTCTGTTGCAAATGAGGTTGTGAGTATCGGAAAGGATGCACAGGTTCTTGGCAAAGATACAAACCTGAAAATGGCAAGTGTTGAAAAGATTGCCAAGGAAAGTGTAAACGGAATAAACAACCTCACAGAACAAATAAAACAGATCGACAATGTCATAAAACTCATAAATGACATTACAAGCCAGATAAACCTGCTCGCTTTAAACGCCGCAATTGAGGCTGCACGTGCAGGAGAACACGGGCGAGGATTTGCTGTTGTTGCAGGTGAGGTCAAAAACCTTGCATCAAAGGCAAGAAATGCAACAGATAATATTGAAATTGTTGTGAATTCAGTACAAAGAGACAGCAAAAAAACTGCAGATGCTATCAATGCTGCCAATAAAGAGATAATTGACGGTGTTGATAGTGTCAATAAGACCCTTGATGCCCTCAATACAATCATTATAAATGCTGCCCAGGTAACAAAAGATATTGGCGAGATCACAGAAGCGATCGATAATCAGGCAAAAATCTCAACAAAGGTTGTAAAGGCTTCAGAAGAAGGAAACCTCATGACAAGGGAGGCACAAAAAGAGTCGGAATCTCTTGCAGCAATTGCAGAAGAGACAAGTGCGGCAATTCAAGAAATTGGAGCTGCGATTCATGAAGTGACCGACCTTTCCAACAGTCTGAAGTCCGACATGGAAAAATACAGGGTATAATGGAGATTTTCAATATGGAAATGACAAATGTTGTCAAGTTTCAGATTGGAAATACATCATATCCTACATCCCATTTAAAAGAAATCGAAATAAATTGTTGAGGTGATGTCGATAAATCCGGTGCTAAAGGCACCGGATTTAGATATTTTTTATGTTTTCTGGGGGCGTCAAAATTTTGATTTATTTTCAGCCTCTTCCGGCTTTAATCAATCAAAAACCCCTAAAATATTAAAAAGCCTCGAGTCTGTCAGGGGCATTATCAAACCCGGGGAAAATGGGGAATTACATTGAAAACCTCATCATCCGGATTGATATAGCCAGAATACCGGATGATAACCTGATTGAAGTCTGAAATAAAAACAGGAATCTGATAATAAATGGCATTCACCTTTTTTTTCAGGGACTTAGATGCAATAGAACTAATTCCGAAGTATGTACTGTCCAGTATTTCCGGAAAAAAAACTATTAAAATATGGGATGCCGGGTGTGCAAACGGTCCGGAAATCTACTCAATATTAATTCATTTAAAAGAGACGCTCAATGATGAACAATTTAAAAAAATAACAATATTTGCATCCGATATTGACAACAGCAACAGATTCAGAAAAATCATCGAAGAAGGCACTTACAAGAAAAATCAGATTTCCTCTGTTCCCTCCAATACTCTGAAAAAATATTTTGTACAGGATCTCGAAAATCCGGATATTTACATTATATCAGAAAATTTAAGAGAGAAGGTAAATTACCAGAAACATGATCTCTTGTCCTTAAATTCCATCGGATATGATTTTGATTTAATTATATGCAAACATGTTCTCCAGCATTTTAATTATAAAGAACAGGTGGATGTAGTAAAAATGTTTTACAATTCCTTAACAGATGATGGATTTCTATTATGTGAAATTTCACAGGAAATTCCTGAATATCTAAGCGGTCATTTCACAAGAATACTTCCAGAACAAAACCTTTACCGGAAAATATGCCGCGTAAATGAAAAAAGGGTTTAATATGGGTGCAACTTATTTTTTCAGGGACACTCAAACTCTTAAAATGATCCCTGATATCCTTATTCCTCTGATTCTTGAGGATGAAGGCCATAAGAGCAACAAGAATATCAATATCTGGAGCGCAGGTTGTGCAAACGGCGCGGAACCCTACACTCTTGCAATTCTTTTAAAGGAAATTCTTGAAGAAGAAATATTTTCCCGAATACGGATTTACGCAACAGATATTGATCCAAACAACAGATTTGAAAATATCATCAAAAAAGGTTCATACCCGCAGGATGCCCTTCAAAAAATTCCGGAAAAGATGTTTTTGAACAATTTTATTAAAGATACAGATATTCAGGGCAATTACCTCATCTCTGAGGAAATAAGAGAGCATATAATATATATTTGGCATAATCTGTTGTCTTTAAAACCCATAATTGAAAGACCATTTGATATAATTTTATGTAAGAATGTGCTCCTTCATTTTACAGAACAACAAAGTACTGACATTATAAATCTGTTTTACCATTCGCTCTCAAATCGTGGGTTTTTCATTACAGAACAAACGCAAAAACTTCCCGTTTCAGCGCATGAACAATTTGAGCAATTCATAAGCAATGCCCGGATATATAAAAAAATCACGGTAAATTTTAAAGGAGTGTAAATGAATTGAAGGTAATTAACCTTACCGAAAATCCGACAACGTATACATGTAATGTCTATTATATACAGGGTGAATTTAATTCTCTGAGCAATCTGAACACAATCATTGATATTGGCCGTGACAATATCATCTTTGAAAAATTTGATGAGATCTCAAAAGGCGTTGGTAAAAAACTGATTGATCAAATTGTTCTCACACATAATCATTACGATCACACATCGCTTTTAAAAACAGTAAAAGAAATTTATTCTCCTAAAGTCTATGCATTTTCACCTTATCTCAAAGGAGTGGATGTTGTGCTAAAAGGTGGGGAATCAATCTTAATCGGGGATAAGTTCTTTGAAGTAATACATACTCCGGGGCATACCCAGGATTCTATCTGCCTTTATTGTTCTGAAAACGGATTTCTCTTTGTTGGCGATACACGCGTAATTCTTAACTCAAATAACTGGACTTTTGAGGAAAATTATGTAAAATCTATGGAATATCTCTGCACAAAAGATGTTTCCAGGATTTTTTATGGTCATGGCCCTCCACTGGATAATAGATGCAACGAAAAACTCCAAACAACTCTCAACATAATTCACAATAGTAAAATAATTTAATATAGGACTTACGCAGTTGCCTGTTTTTCAGGCAACTTGTTAATTTTCATTATTCTTATGCTAAGGCATACTTTGAGGTTTATGAGTTAATATGTCTGTTTTTTATCAACACACTATTCCAACTTAGTTTAACAGTCACCAGGGGGTGCTGGCTAAGTGGAAAGTTTCTTTTTTTCACCTATACACTTAAATACTTCCTCTAATTATAATCATAGTTATTATATAAATCATTAGGGGATTGATTTAATATGTCTTCTATAGGTCCTGATTTAGAAACACAAAAACAAAAAGACTCACTAAAAAATTTAGTTGGAGATGAAGATTTAAAAGCGAAAGAGATAAGCTCGCTAATAGATAGCCTTCCAGTAACTGTTTTCAGAGTCTCGAATGATTCTTCCTGGTCTATACAGTACATCGGTAAAAGTGTGGAGAAACTAACCGGTTATTCTAAAATGGATTTCATTTCCCAAAAATTCTCGTGGTCTGATATTGTTCTTCCAGAGGACCTTTCCCTTATCGATAAAACTACACAGAAAGCGATGAAAAACAAAACTCCTTATCAGGTTGAATATCGAATCAAAAAAGTAGATGGGAGTATAGTATTTGTTCAGGAACAGGCTCATCCGGTGAAAGATGATAATGGAAACATCGCTTATATTGACGGGGTATTCTTAGATGTGACTCTGCATGTAAAACGGAGAGAAGAATCTCAAAGAGCGATTGTTAGCAGCATACCAAAGCCATCGCTTGCATTTTATTCAGATGCTTCCGGAAAAATAAAGTATATTAATGAATATTTTGTGGAAATTTGCAAGTTAAGGAGTGCGGATGAAGCAATCGGGATATCGCCTTCCGAATTAATGGAGAGCAGTACTAAAAAATCACTTGCTGAAAAGGTTCTGGAATCTGGAGAGGGGGTTTATAACCTTGAACGGGCACTTAAACTTAAGGCTCAGGACAAACCGCTATTTACAGTAACTTCCTCTGTACCAGTAAAAGACGAGGCTGGTATTATTGTTGGCACTCTCACAGTCATAACTGATATGACAGAGATGAAAGAGAAAGAAAAGGAAGTTGAGAATCTTTTAAATTATACTAACAACTGTCTGAAGGATCTTGGAGAGGGTATCCGAAGAATTAGTGAGGGGGATCTTGATACCCATCTGGAGAAGATCAAGGACGATGATTTCGGTAAGACTTTTGACGAATTCAATAAGCTTGTCATTAATCTGAAATTGGTTATTGAAAATATCCTGGCAGACATGCTCACAACCCTGGAAGACGCTCAGCAGTCCGAAGAAGCTGTCGGCCAGATGAATATGGGCATGCAGCAAATTTCAACGGCTTCCGAACAGATTGCAACCGGTTCCGAGAATCTTTCAAGGCATGCAGGCACAGCAGCTTCGGATATAAAAGCTTCTCAAGAGATTTTCAAAAAGCTCAGCGAATCTTCCACTAAATCTTCCAGCTATGCTTCCCAGGCAGGAAAAACCAGTGATGAAGCCCAGGGTCTCAGTAATATGGCTCTGGAAGAAGTGGAACAGCTTGTTACGGAAATCTCCAAACTTGGGGATATTGTTCATTCTCTGGATGACGCTGTCAATAATATCGGTGCCGTTACGGGGAAAATCAAATCGATTGCTGACCAGACCAATCTCCTTGCTTTGAATGCCGCAATTGAAGCTGCAAGAGCCGGTGAATACGGCCGGGGATTTGCCGTTGTTGCCGATGAGGTCCGAAAACTTGCTGCCGACTCGAGGAAGAGCACTGATGAGATAAATGAGATTGTTACAAACGTCCAGAAAGAGACCAAAAAAGTGACGGAAGCTATTAACAC